>JAPYLE010000271.1 GCA_027293795.1 Rickettsia endosymbiont of Ixodes persulcatus | reverse complement strand
GTGAGAAAAGATTAATAATTTAAAACTAGGGAGGAAGTAGACATAACGGCAGCTAAGAGGCCGCTCATTACTATCCCTTGAATTAAAGGCGGGATGATTTGGTTGATTAAATAAGGTAATACTAAATTTGAAGGTTGGGTTGGATAAAGCTTATAAGCAATTAAACCGTTTAAAGTGATGCAAATTAAAAAGAATAAATATATAGCGGATTTTGCATATATTGCTTTAGTCGTTTGTGTTGGATTTTTATTAATTAAAGCTCTTTGGATAAATGTAGGGTATAGATTCATGACGCTAAAGCTTAAAGCTGCTGCAATCGTATAGGAAAGTAAGTTGCTCTGATCAAAATTTACATTTTCTGTATGGAAGTTATTAATAAAATCTACAAAACCAATTTTATTTAAACTGATAAAAGTTATGGTCGGTATAGCGATTATCATCGCCAAAAATTGTAATAAATTAGTAAAAACAATAGATTGTAAACCGCCGATTGTAGTATATATAAGTACTATACTATAGCTTAAAATTACCCCGTTCACATAATTTATTTCTAAGATATATTGAAAAATATAGCCACTTACACTTATTTGAGCAGCCAAAAACCCTACTGAAACGATAACTGCACTAACCCATCCGATAAAACGACCTATATTACCTTATTTAATCAACCAAATCATCCCGCCTTTAATTCAAGGGATAGTAATGAGCGGCCTCTTAGCTGCCGTTATGTCTACTGCCGATTCTGATTTAAACGTTACTTCTATAGTTCTTGTTAAAGACATAATTAACCCTATACTTAAAGTAAAAAATCAGCAGAAATTATTATTAATTGCCCGAATTATTAACTTAATAATAGGAAGTCTTGCGATAATTGTAGCCTTAAAATTTAGTAATGTAATTGACTTAGTAGTGTTCTTCACCGGTTTTTGGGGACCTGTAATATTAGTGCCGTTAATAACAACACTTTTTAGCATCAGAGTATCTGAAAAAATAATGGTCTTATCGTCACTTGGCGGAGCAGCTACTTTCTTAATATGGGAATATTATTCTTTATATCTAAAATATTTTAACCTTAAAGGAGTATTTGTAGGAACAATGACTAGTCTGATAATATTTATTTTAGGACAGTATTATTCTAATGTCGTTGTGAGAAAAGATTAATAATTAAATTATGAGGATTTTATGTTTAGACAAAATAGTATCCATTTAGGAAGAAGGAGAAGATAAGTTAATAGCTATTCCCATTGAAAGAGAGGATGGTTTTATAAGATTTGGATACCGTACAACTTATCAATGTTATTGCAAACTGGATATTTCATCATACTGATGTGTCAACACTTTTCCGGACAGTTGTTCATGCACATTTTTGTATTTCTTCATATTGTACTGGTGATAGATAGTCATTAGAAGAATGCATTCTTATACGGTTGTAAAATACCTCTATATATTCAAATATGGTATGTT
>JAPYLE010000270.1 GCA_027293795.1 Rickettsia endosymbiont of Ixodes persulcatus | reverse complement strand
TAATGCTTTACCACTATATCTTACGCTACTTGCTTGTAAAAATGATTTATATAAGTCTTTGCTACATTTTGATCTTGCCATCTTAACTAAAACTCTTTTTTGTTAGATTAACATATTTTCTGCTAAGTGCGAAACTCCTGGTTATATAAATTATTTAAACTATTGGTAATGTCTTTAGTCATAAACTATCACCGCCTTCTATTCGAGGAAGACCAACCAAAGCTCTTTTTTCATTTAAAGTCATAAAATTAGCATTAGAGATTTTAGCCTATAAATTTTCACGCTTTTCCGTTAATGCAGATATAGAATCACGATCAAAATCAATAACGATATCTTCCTTAAAAAGATACGAAAAACAATTACTCATACTATCTATCCGCAATTTTATCGAGTAAAGGAATTAGGGTCTCTTCCCATAAAGCAAGACGTGCTTCTTGCATATTGCTATAGGTATTATCGCCGTTTATACCAAGTAGCTGCGGCGGTACTCCAAATGCTAGTGCTATTTCTCTTGCTGCCGAATTTTTAGATTCGATAAAATCCATATCCTTTGGATTAATACTCATTTCTTGCCAACCAAGGCCTCCTTCAAGCAATAAAGGCTTACCGGCATTACTATTACCGCTAAATTTCTCTGACAATTGAGTTTGCAATCTTTCAAATTGTTCATCGCTAAGATAACCGTTACTATCCTTTACTATTAATGCACCGGACGGTCTAGCCCCGTTTTGTAATAATAAATGATTCCAATAAGAAGATTGCTGATGTAAAGTCAATAGGAAGAGAAGCGGTGTCTAAACAAGATACCTGTAATGCTGATCTAAAGGATGATAGTTTTTTAAATGCAAAACTCTACTCATCTTACAAATAGGATCAATCTTATAAATCCTATCACCGGCTGCACTTTTATATTTATACGCAACTAAGTTGTTATGTTCTATAACAAGTTCCGTAGCAAGAGCCGATAGTAAATCAACCACTTTCATCTTTCAGATGAAAGTTTGTTTTATAGCGACTAGAAGTCGCATATGAAGCTAAAGCTTATGCGACCCGTATGTGCAAAATCATGTCTGGCTCATGTGTACCAATATGCCTATTAATCATATAA
>JAPYLE010000269.1 GCA_027293795.1 Rickettsia endosymbiont of Ixodes persulcatus | reverse complement strand
ATTGAAAGAAGTTTCCGTAATTTCAATAATTAAGCGATCTCGAACATTATGAGCTTTTAACAAGTTTGCTGCTATTTCCCATAAAGCTTCATCGCTTGTTCCTATATTTGAAATATTAACGGCTAACATTAAATTTGCGTTAGATGACTTTGGTTCGGGTTTTACTTCTTTTAAACAACTCCAAAGCTTACCTATTGATATTATCAAAATTGACGGTAAATATGTACGTAGTATTACAAGTGACATACAAAGTAGGTATTTCGTAGAAAGATTAATTAAAATTTCAGAAGATTTAGGTATTGAAACGGTAGCTGAATTCGTAGAAAACGGAGAAATAGCTAAATTTTTAATTGATCTAAAAGTCGGTGGGTTACAAGGGCATTTCTATTCCGAAGCAAAGTTTGATAGGGTGGATGTCATTCCTGCAGAGTCGGGAATACCGTCATTGCAAGGAAAAACATAGTTTTGACGAAGTGATCTCGTGCCAAAGTCCTGAGATTGCCATGCTCTCTTCGTTCGCTCGCAATGACATGAATTATAACCCTTGACAACGTCCATAAAAACCTATATGCAGAACTCAACTTTAAATGATTAAACTTAGATGCTGTTACTTGAATTAAAAAAAACTAATCAAACCTTAGAAACTATACATTTTATAGGTATCGGCGGCGTTGGAATGAGCGGTATTGCCGAGATATTACATAATCTAGGTTATAAAGTACAAGGTTCCGATTTAGTAGAAAATTATAATACTAAAAGGCTTGAGTCATACGGTATTAAAATATTTTTAGGACACGTTCCGCAACACATTACTAATGTTTCGTATGTCGTTATTTCATCGGCAATTAATCCAAATAATCCTGAAATAAAAGAAGCGTTAGAACGTAAAATTCCGATTATTAGACGTGCGGAAATGTTGGCTGAACTTATGAGATTAAAATGTTCCATAGCAGTTTCGGGATCGCACGGTAAAACCACTACTACTTCTCTAGTTGCTTGTTTATTTGAGGCAGCCGGCTTATGTCCTACGGTTATTAACGGCGGGATTATAAATAACAGATCTACTAATGCATATCTTGGTTCAAGTAATTATTTAATTGCGGAGGCCGATGAGTCCGATGCGACATTTATTCATATCCCATCAACTATTGCGATAATAACTAATATTGATCCTGAACATTTAGATTATTACAAAGATTTTGAAACATTAATTAGTGCTTTTAGAAGCTTTATTATCAATTTGCCGTTTTATGGTTTTGCAGTTTGTTGTATCGATCATAAAATAGTGCGTAAGTTAGTAGATGATATTACCGAAAGGAAGATTGTTACTTACGGAATTGATTCGGCTGATGCTCATATTATAGCATTTAATATTAACACTGATATTGCCTCCTCTACTTTTGACGTAAAAATTAGTTTACCGAATGTACTAGGTACAACGATTATTGAAAAAATTACTATTCCAACACCTGGAAGACATAATATTTTAAATAGCCTTGCTGCAATCGCCGTTGGGATAGAATTAGATTTTGGTATTAAAGCTATTAAAAACGGCTTTAATAATTTTAAAGGAGTGAAGAGGAGATTTACTAAAGTAGCTGAATATAATAGGGCTTTAATTATCGATGATTACGCTCATCACCCTGAGGAAATTAAAGCAACGCTTGCTACGGCTAAAAATATAGCAAATAAACAAAACGGTAAAGTTATTGCTATTTTTCAGCCTCACAGATATTCAAGAATGCAGCATTTATTTGATGATTTTATGCTTTGCTTCGCTGATGCCGATATACTCTATATTACCGATATATATGATGCAGGTGAAGACCCTATAGAAGGAATTACAGGACAAAGTTTAGTTGATAAGATTACTAAGAATAAGCATCACGATCAAGCAAATTTTCTAGCCGAACTAGATGATGTGGTTGGAGTTATTATAGATAACGCAGCTTCCGGTGATATGATAATTATGATGGGAGCAGGTAATATTTCAAGTTTTGCAAATGAATTACCAAAAAAATTCGGTAATTTGTGATGATTTTACCGATAGTAAAAGGCGAGTATAAAAAAGATTATAATTTAAAACATCTGACATGGTTTAAAGTAGGCGGTAATGCCGAAATTTTCTTTAAACCTTTTGATGACGAAGATTTAGCAAGTTTCTTGATACAAAATAAGCAAAAATTACCTATAACTACTTTCGGTGCAGGCTCAAACATTATTATAAGAGACGGCGGTATAGAAGGAGTTACAATAAAGCTTGGTCAGAATTTTAGTAATATTGATTTTATAGATGATAATAATTTAGTAGTGGGCAGCAGCTGTCTTAATTATAATTTAGCAAAATTCTGTCACGTAAATGCTATTTCCGGTTTTGAGTTTTTAGTAGGTATTCCGGGTACTATCGGCGGTGGAGTTGCTATGAATGCCGGTGCTTACGGCTCTGAATTTAAGGATATTATAGTTAGAATTGAAGCGATCGACTTTGCAGGAAACTTTTTAACATTTACCAATGAAGAAGTCGGTTTTAAATATCGCAGTAATAATTTACCAAAGGATTTAATTATTCTCAAAGCCGTTTTTAAAGTAAATAAAGGCGACAGTGAAAATATATTATTACGGATGAATGAAATAAATGCTACAAGATCACGGATGCAACCTATTAAGGAACGTACAGGCGGTAGTACTTTTGCAAATCCTGAGGGGCTTAAATCGTGGCAGCTTATTGACAAAGCAGGACTTAGAGGCTATAGAATAGGCGGTGCTTCGATGTCAGAACTTCATTGTAATTTTATGATAAATAATGGTGATGCTACTGCTAAGGATTTAGAAGATCTAGGGAATCTTGTCAGGGAAAACGTATTTGAAGATAGCGGTGTTGAATTAAACTGGGAAATAAAACGAATCGGAAAATATGCATAAATATCAAACACATTGGGTGGAACATTCTGAAGTTAAAATATTGAGTAATATAGTTAATTCAGTTGGACTTGAATACAAGGGGCGAGGAGCGAAGCCTATAACTAATAGGAGAGCGACGAACGACAAAGTAGGCGAGTCCAAATCAATTGACTATAGCGGTAAAAAGCATATAGCGTTAGTAGCAGGTGGTATGTCTGCTGAGCGTGAAATATCTTTAGTGTCAAGCGAAGGGGTTAGCAAAGCCTTAATTGAATTAGGATATAAAGTAACCTTTATTGATATGGGAGCAGATATTGCAGTTAAATTACAAGAAATAAAGCCTGATATCGTTTTTAATTGCCTACACGGTACATACGGTGAAGACGGTTGTTTGCCAGGATTACTTAATATAATGCGGATTCCTTATACTCATAGCGGGGTGTTATCTTCAGCGTTAGCATTCGATAAAATACATTCTAGGAGCTGGTTTTTAACAAATAATATTAATATGGCAGAAAGTATTGTCATAAATAAAAGCGATAATATAAAGATTGACCCTATGAAACGACCATATGTAATTAAGCCTCTGACGCAAGGATCAAGTATCGGCGTTAAAGTAATATTTGAAGAAGATGATTTTAACTTTGCCGATTATGATTTTCCTTACGGTGATCAGGTAATAATAGAGCAATATATAAAAGGGCGAGAGTTACAAGTAGCGGTATTAAACGGCAAAGCTCTAGGAGCTTTAGAGATTAAATTACTGAAAAATCGTTTTTATGATTATGAGACTAAATACACCGAAGGATTTGCTGAGCATCTTTGTCCTGCTCCACTACCTGCTAATTTATATGAAAAATTACTCATAGAATCAGAAAAAATTTATAAAACAATGAATTGCAAAGGTCCTGCTAGAGCAGAATTTATTTTAGAAGATCAGACAAACAAATTATATGCTTTGGAGATAAATACTCACCCAGGTATGACTCCTTTATCAATAGTGCCGGAAATTGCAGCTTATGCAGGGATAAATTTTGCTAACTTAATTGAAGAAATTATAAAGACGGCAAGCTTTGAATCATGAGAAAAAAACCAAGCTCAAATAAAAAAAAACAGACAAAAAAAACTAATAATATCTCATTACGCCGAAAATTAGGACTAATATACAAAAAAGCAATATTAGGGCTTAAGGTTGCTTTAATTATCTTTATATGTCTATTTGTTTTTACAAAATATTTTGCCGGCGTAAAAACCTACTTAACAACAAATATATATCAAACAACAACAAAACTTGGTTTTAAACTTGAGAATGTTATAATTGAAGGACAGCAAAATGTCGATGGACCTACAATATTAAAGGTTTTAAATGCGAGTAACGGTAGCCCTATTTTTGCTAATTTCGTAACCTTCTTCATCAACCAAGAAAAGCTGATTATTGATTTGCCAAATAGCAATAGGTTCTCTTTCAAATAATTTTATATATACCGTATTTGGTAACCTTCGAGTGACATATACTTCCTTAATCCATTTATTTTTCTTTAAATTATTTCTAATTTCATCTAACTTAAGAGCAAAAATATTCAGTCTTTTCCTCATTTATTACATGTTGTAGGGGAAGGGGCAAATATCTATGCAGGTAAATTAGTAAGTGAGCTACAGAAATATCCGGCATTAATGAATAAAACTTTAGCCGCTGTAAGGCTCGGAGATAGAAGGTGGGATTTAAATCTTAAAGGTAATATAAGTATTAAGTTACCTGAAAAAGAGTTTGAAGAAGGGTTAAAATATATTTATGCACTCAATAAAGCTAACAAGCTATTTAACCAAAATTATAAGGTTTTGGATTTAAGAGATAGGAATAAGTATTATATAGAGAAGTACTAGTGTATGTCATTCCCGCGTAAGGACGTTGTTGCATGGATCGAAAAACGCATTCGGTGTCATACCGTGGCTTGACCACGGTATCTAGAATACAACTTAAAATACTAAGATTATTAGTATTTTAAACTGGATCCCGCGATCAAGTTGCGGGATGACAATAAAAAAATCGATCCATGCAACAAAGCCGGTCAAGCCATGGTATGACACTCAGGGCTTTTTTCGATCCATCTAATAATTGGCATGACAATAATTTACATAAAAAAATGAAAGAGAAAATATCAAATTTTGTTACACTTGATTTAGGCAGTAGTAAGATTGCCGTAATTGCTGCCTATATTAGTAAAAAAGGTGAGATTAAAGTAGCAAGCCAAAATTTGCATCATTCTAAAGGTATTAAATCAGGAGTTATATCAGATTTTAAAAATGCTGAAACTAGTATTGTTTCGGCAATTTACGCACTTGAAAAAGATTGCGGTAAAAATATAAAAAAAATTATATTATCGTTATCAGGTGCTGATACTAAATCTTATTATATAAATTATACAATTAAAGTTAACGGGCAAACTGTAACGCAGCAAGATATTAAAAAATTATTACAAAAAGCATTGCTTGAATTTAAAGTTAAAAACCAAGAAATTATTCATTATTTTCCTCTTGAGTTTACCCTTGATAATAATTCAGTTGAAAACCCTATAGGTATGTACGGTAGAGAACTTAGTTGTGAATTACATATTATTGCAGCTAGTTCAAATATGTTATCAAATATTATACAATGCTTCGCTAAATGTCACGTTGAAGTCACAAATATTACTCTTGCAATTTATGCTTCTGCTATTAGCTGTCTTACAAATGATGAAAAAAATCTAGGTTCACTTATCATCGATATGGGAGATAAAACTACTTCTTTCGGTATTTTTTTTGCAGGTAAATTAATATATACGGGGCATGTAAATATAGGTAGTTTTCATATTAGCTTGGATATTGCTAAAGTTTTTGGTATTGATCTTGTTCCGGCAGAGAAATTAAAAATTTTATACGGTAACGCAACTATACCTTTATTTGAGAAAGATGGTATTATAAATATGGATGATTTTCAAGTTGATACTCATCATAATTTAAATACGCCTGTAACAATTTATAAATTGGCTGAGGTAATAAGAGCAAGAGCTGAAGAAATATTATTAATGGTAAAAGCCGAATATGACAAAGCAACAAAAGGACAAGTTAAAGTTTTTAGAGTTGTAATTACCGGCGGCGGGTCTCAGCTTAGAGGACTTAAAGAGCTTTCAAATAGAGTTTTTGAAAAACAGAGTAGAATCGGTAAACCGGAGATTATTGCCGGTTTCGTAGAAGATTATAATCCTGCTATATATTCGGCAACTATAGGAATGCTAAAGATTCATGCATTAAAACAGCAAAAAGAATTCGCTCATATTAGACTTGATGAAAATAGCAGCTTCTTTAAAAAAGCCTTTGATTGGTTTAAGGAGAATGTTTGAAGAGATAAGATTTTAACAACCTTATCTCTATTAAATATTACTCGGTAACCGGAAAAATCTCCTATTATGCTCATAATATTACTTTCTAACTGATCTGTTATATTAAATTCAGGTTGAGTAATAAGGTATTGTTCTAATTGCTTAATGACTTCTTGATTTTGTTCAGTACTAAATTCATTTGCTATTTCACGACAAAACTCCTTATCGCCATTTCTAATATAGTTGATATTAACTTTATTAAGTATTTTCGGTATTGCCTCTAAATTACCTACTTTTAATGCATAATAAGCAGCAGTAATTGACACTTGGGGCATTTTATTTAGTAATAACTCTGTAAGAAGATTGTTCATCCATGCTACTAATAGAGTTGAATAAAAGCCATTCTGGGATAGTACTAAATTTATTAAATACTAAATCAATAATTTCTTGGTTTTCTGTAGTGCTAGCAATTTTGAGCGTGTC
Source organism: Rickettsia endosymbiont of Ixodes persulcatus (assembly GCA_027293795.1). Classification (GTDB taxonomy): domain Bacteria; phylum Pseudomonadota; class Alphaproteobacteria; order Rickettsiales; family Rickettsiaceae; genus Rickettsia. Next base: position 545 of record JAPYLE010000269.1, on the reverse strand, counting down.
GTGAGTAATACTGGTTTTTTCTATTACTGCTTTAACTATATCTGGATTTCCTGTTTTAATAGCTATAACTGTATGTGCGTCAGTGGCTTTTTCTTCCCCGGTTAATACTTTAGCTATGTTCTTCATAGCCCAATATGAATCATTTTTGTTAAGTAGTATTTTAAATATAGCCGGATCTTTTGACATGGCAGCTGTATAAAAGTTAATGCTGCCAACTTCTTTTATTCTCTCAAGCATCATGTTAATTACTTGAATACGATCATTTATAGGTAGAGTATCGCTTGCTATAATGGCTACGCATAAGTACGAATCATTAACTTCAATATTATTGAGTATTAATCAATGCCAGTTATGTTGTATTGTTTAATAGCATCGCTTAAAATGCCAAAAGCAGATGAATTATCTTCAGGAGTTTTGCACTTAGCAAAATTGCGTATCAGCTAGAAGCCATCTAATGTTGTTCTGAATTGATGTTTTTATAACTTCCCAATTTTGTTGATATAAAGTAATTTTTTTATTTATCCTTCTTTTGTTCATATCGAGCC
>JAPYLE010000268.1 GCA_027293795.1 Rickettsia endosymbiont of Ixodes persulcatus | reverse complement strand
AAAAATAAAAATGTATTGGGTATATATATTATGTTCTGATCGCAATGACACTTTATATATTGGTATTACTAATAATATAATACGTCGTGCTTATGAACATAAATAAAAAACAATAAAAGGTTTTACCTCAAAATATAATATTATAAAGCCTGTTTATACAGAAGAATTTACTGATATTAAAGAAGTACTTGCAAGAGAAAAAAACTTGAAAAAATGGAAGCGTAGTTGGAAAATAGAATTGATAGAAAAAACTAATCCTGAATGGAAAGATTTAATTGAATAATTTTCTGGATTCCTGCGAAAGCAGGAATGACATAAGTGATATATGAATACAAAAATTACAAGTTTTATATTTGATAAGAAAAATTTAAATCTAGCAGAAGATATTGTAAAAAAATATCCGCCACATGGAAAAAGGAGTGCTATATTGCCGCTGCTTGATCTAGCACAGCGTCAAAACGGCGGCTGGCTATCTATCCCTGCTATCGAATATGTCGCAAATATGCTAGGAATGCCTTATATGCGTGCTTATGAAGTTGCAACTTTTTATACTATGTTTAATCTAAAGCCCGTCGGTAAATATCATATTCAAGTATGTACTACCACCCCTTGCTGGCTATGTGGTAGTAGCGATATCATGAAAACTTGCGAGAAAAAACTTGGTATAAAAGAAAAAGAAGTGACAAAAGATCAGAAATTTAGCTTAATTGAGATCGAATGTTTGGGAGCATGTGTTAATGCACCGGTCGTACAAATCAATGATTATTATTATGAAGATCTAACTCAAGAAAAAATGGAAACTATTATAGATAAGCTGCAAAATGAGTAAAATACTTTTACTACTAATTAGGTTTTATCAATATTTCATTTCCCCGTTACTTGGCAATAATTGTCGCTTTCACCCTACTTGTTCAGAATATACTAAAGAGGCTATAACATTACATGGTAGCCTAAAAGGATTATGGCTTGCTTTCAAAAGAATCATCAAATGCCAACCGTTCTATAACGGGACTTTATTGTATGATACAGAAGTTCGATGTCATTCCCGCGAAAGCGGGAATCCAGTAAATAATAAGTAACCAAAATAATTTTGTACTTTTAAAGATATAAGAGCCTAGATTCTCACTCTTAGCTAGGAATGACATTGACATGCTTTGCTCTGATCATAAATATAACGCTATACGTTCAACATCAATTTTTACTATATTATATATAATGAATTTAATCCCTTTATCCCGTGAATTCTTCTCAAGAGACACTAACTTAGTAAGCACTGAGTTAATCGGTAAGGTTCTATATTTCCAAGGTAAAACAGCTATCATTACTGAAACGGAAAGCTATATAGGGCAGGACGATCCTGCTTGCCATGCTGTAAGAGGTCGTACAAAAAGAACGGATGTAATGTTTGGTCCTGCAGGTTTTAGCTATGTTTATCTAATTTACGGAATGTATTATTGTTTAAATTTCGTAACCGAAACTGATGGTTTTCCTGCTGCAACGTTAATAAGAGGAGTACATATTATTTCACCTGAGAACATATACTTAAACGGTCCGGGTAAATTATGTAAATATTTAGGAATTAATATATCTCATAATAAATGCGATCTTATCAATAACAACGAATTTTTTGTTGGCGATATCGGCTTAACGCTCCCCTACTCTACTACCGCCCGTATAGGTATTACCAAGGGCACGGATAAACTATGGAGTTATGTCGCCGTTACAGATAGGACTAAATTTAATCTCTCAATATAATTTCTAGCCTTAATAAGATCATATTGATTAACGGCGAAGGGACCTCGAAAAGGTTTGTCTAATATAAATAATAAAAAAGCATTGATGATGAAGTAATACAAACTAAATCAACCGAAATCTTATGTAGATAAAGTTTAGTACCAAGCATACAGACAAAAATTAAATTAATAATAGTCATTATAAATATAACTATTCAATATTGGATATTCAAAGAAAAATAGGACATTTTAACTCTATTATACCTCACGGTATAAAGCTCTTTTATCTCTTTAATTATTTCTTTTTTAATGAATATCTGCATTTACTCATTTACTTGATAAGCTTGAAGTCGCTTATTAATATCTTGAAGGAAACTCAGAGCTTCATGACCGATTTTCTTGCCGTCTTTCATTAATTGCCATTCACGCCGTACTACATCTTCCGTATAATTTTTAATATCTAGATAAATTTCAGGTCTTCATTTCATGGGGAAGCAAACCTACACTATCTGCAAGCCTCATCAACACTATAGACTTGGCTGCCACCCCCCCCTTCTTGTGCTTTATTAAAATTACCGAGTAAATAAATTAATACAAAACCTGTTGACACTGCATACATACTACCGACTATTCCCGATAAAAATCCTCCAAGACTTCCAAGTTCTTCTTTTTGAAAATTATTAGGAATAATGTATTTCGTTAAATATAAACATCCCCAGCCAAAGCTCATTAAAATAATATTTATTATAAAAAATAAAACAATATTAGGAACGTTATAAGTAAAATCAATTATATGATCAAACATAAGCATTGTAATTTTTATGTTATGTCATTCCCGCGTAGGCGGGAATAAATCTAAAAAAAATAAGTTTTTTATAGATTTATTTTGTCAATTAATGTGCAATTTTTGCACCAATATTAAGATTATTTTTCTGGATTCCCGCCTCCGCGGGAATGACATATACAACTTTCTAAATCTCTATCTCTTCTAGGACCACCGTAGAATCAGCAAGTTTAGTAATTTTTTCAATTTTTAACCGAGCTTCTTTTAGTTTTTTCTCACAATGATTCTTAAGTAAAATACCTCTTTCAAAGCTATTAACTGCCGTCTCTAGACTCTCTTGCCCGTTATCTATTTTTTGAACAATTTCCTCAAGCTCTTTTAAAGCTTCTTCAAAGCTAATATTTTCTTCTAAAATTTTTGTATTAGTCATTTATTTTTTATTCTTTAATGGTTAACTGAATTAGTAGCTTC
>JAPYLE010000267.1 GCA_027293795.1 Rickettsia endosymbiont of Ixodes persulcatus | reverse complement strand
TCGATATGAACAAAAGAAGGATAAATAAAAAAATTACTTTATATCAACAAAATTGGGAAGTTATAAAAACATCAATTCAGAACAACATTAGATGGCTTCTAGCTGATACGCAATTTTGCTAAGTGCAAAACTCCTGAAAATATTTATTCGACTATCAAACCGGGGAATAATAAAGCTCATAAAATTGTTACGCAATATGAACCGGTAGGACCTTCTGCCGCTATAACTCCTTGGAATTTTCCAAATGCAATGATTACACGCAAGGTAGTTCCTGCAATAGCGGCGGATTGCAGTATTATATTAAAACCGTCAAGCCTTATGCCTCTATCAGCTTTAGTATTTGCAAAATTTGCAAGTGATGCCGATTTGCCTGCCGGAGTATTTAACGTAATTATAGGTAATTCGGATATTATAGGTAAGGCTTTTTGTGAAGATTTTAGGCTTCAGAAATTATCATTTACCGGTTCTACAGATGTCGGTAAAATTCTATATAAAACTGCCGCAAATACTATAAAGCGTTTATCTTTGGAATTTAGCGGCAATGCTCCTTTCATTATAACGGCAGATAATGATTTAGAAAAAGTAGCAGGTGATTTAGTAATCGCTAAAACTAGAAATAGTGGTCAGTCTTGTATTTCCCCTAACAGAATATTTGAAGAATCTATATATAAAAAATTTATAGAAATTCTAAAAGCTAAATTTGCTAAACTAAAGCCGGTGACGGATTCGACAAAACATTGGATATAGGTCCATTAATTAATGGGGCGGCTATAGAAAAATACAAAAGCTTTTAGCAGATGCACAAAATAAAGGAGCTAAATTAATTTGCGGCGGTAAAGCTGTTGATAGTTTTATTGAACCGACTATTATTACTGATTGTTTAGATAATATGGATATCTTTAAAACGGAAATATTCGGTCCGGTGATTGCGTGCTATAGATTTAAAGATTTAGATGAAGTAATAGAGCGTGCCAATAATACCGAATATGGCTTGCAAGGATATGTATATTCAAATAATATATCCGTGGCACAAATGATAGTCGGTAAGCTTGATTTTGGTATGGTATCGATTAATGACCCGTTACCTGCAAGTGCAAAAGCACCTTTTGCAGGGCGTAAAGCTTCAGGTTTTGGAATTGAAGGCTCATTTGAAGGGATATTTGAATATCTAAACTTACAAAATATAATAAATTATGCCGGTTCCTATAAATGATATTGAAAGAGAAATCGAAAGAACCAATGAGGTGTTTTCTTTAATAGATAATAAAAATGTAGTTGATTCTTGGTTATGGGCAATATCTAATTGTCTTGCCGGGTTATTAGATCAGCATAAAGATTGTTATCAATTGAATATGCTTATCTTTTGATTCAACTAATTAAAAGGTTCGAAGAGAAAAATATTATAATACCTCAAAATCTTAATAATGCTTTAAGTAATATATTATTAATCTTTGAGGATAAATGCAAATCTGAAGAATCAGAACTAATAGAAAATATAACTGATAGTTTAAATGCTCTTGATATAGGAGTACATGCATATTAATCTTCCAAAAATCTCAATAGTTCTGCTGGTCTACAATAGAGAGAAGCTATTACCTTTTGCTATTGAAAGCTGCCTTAATCAAAGCTTTAAAGATTTTGAGCTTATTATTATTGATGATTGCTCGAAAGATAATAGCGTTGTGGTAGCTAAGAAATATGCAGAGCAAGATTCACGTATTAAAGTAATAGTAAACGAGACTAATAAAAAATTGCCGGCGAGTCTTAATATTGCTTTTAAAGATGCTAAGGGGAGATATTTTACTTGGACTTCCGATGATAATCTTTTTCATGAAAATGCTTTAGAGAAAATGGTTAGGACACTTGATAATTCACCTGAGATAGGGCTTGTGTATACTGATTATACTTTAATCGATGAGCAGGGTAGGATAGGTACACGGCTCTATCAAGAATCGCCTGAATTTTTACCGATTAGAGATTGCGTAGGTGCATGTTTCTTATATAGAGCCGATTTAGTAAGGCAAGTAGGCGGATATAATGAAAATATGCAGTTAGTTGACGATTATGAATATTGGCTTCGTCTTGGGCTTGTTACAAAATTTACTCGTATACCGGAATCTTTATATTTTTATAGAGTTCATGATCAAAGCTTAACAATAGAGCGTAAAGTAGAAGCGAAACAGGCAAAAAGAGCTTTGAAAGAATTATTTAAAGATAAATATATTATTCCTGCTGAGATTAAACCTATAAATGATTTATATAATTGGTTTATTGAAGATAGAAATTTAAACTCTTATTTTAGGTTATTTAAAATAATTCTTTGTAACCCCATAATTACCCTTTCTTATATTATTAAAAACCTTAGAAGAATTAGGTAATCTTTTTCATTGCTATAAGCAAAAATAAGAATATTATTTTAGGACAGTGTCATGCCGTGACTTGATCACGGCATCCAGTCTCTTTAAATTTTTTTCGTGGATACTGTGGGGGCTACGGTATGA
>JAPYLE010000266.1 GCA_027293795.1 Rickettsia endosymbiont of Ixodes persulcatus | reverse complement strand
ATCATTATATGCTCAGCATTAACCATATCCTATGATATAGCTAGACCATAGGAAATAGGTACAGTTAAATAAACTTTAGTACGTGTTCTACAGCCATACTGATATCTTTGAATTGCCCCGTAACTTTACTTATTTCGTTATTAATCTTAAACCAATAATGTACTATAGGATTTAAGTCCGGGCTATATGTAGGTAAGAATAAAAATCTGTAACCAACCGACTCGAGTAATTCTCTTATTATATGATCCTTATGTAAGTTGAGATTAGCCATAATTACTGTTTGTCCAGGATGTAATTCTTTAGTTAATCTCTTAGGGTTTAATTCCCCGAAGCTTTGCTTCGTGATATGATGTATGGATGTAGAACACGTACTAAAGTTTATTTAACTGTACCTATTTCCTATGGTCTAGCTATATTATGGTATTTAATAATTTTTAACCTTTTATTAAAGATATTGAGATTTTAGCGAATTTAATATTAACTAATAAATTTATATTTATGCTTAAAGAAATAATCAATGATATAGTAAACGATAATACAAACCCTTAGTGTGGTAAGCTTGCAGTAGTAGGAGCATGTGCTGTTGGAATTTATGTAGTAGTACTTGATACACCTTTGAAATTTGCTATGGCATGTGCTGCAGGAATAATGGGAACATTGGCTACAATTAAAGTAGGAGAAGCCTGTTATAATTATTATATGGAAACAAATACCCAAGAAGGACTAATCGGGGAAGCAGAGTATAACACAGAAATATAATAATAAAATATTTTTAATGAATTTAGAGGACAAGTAACTCTAAATTCGTATTTATTTAAAATCAAATTTTATCACTATTCAAACCGTTTTTTAGTCTAATTTTGACTTGTTTTAAAGAACGAGGAGTTGCGTCTGTAACTTCAATTTCAATATTTTCCGAAATATTTATTCTAGTACCGATAGCAGGAACGCTACCGACTCTAGTTAGAACTAATCCACCTGTCGTATCAAACTCATCATCATCATTTTTTAGCTTTTCTCCTATTATTTCTTCAAGCACTTCTACTTCAACACGTGCATTTGAAATAATTGTTGAGTTATTAATAACCTTAAAATTATCGCTATCTAATTGCTGATCATGTTCATCATCAATTCGTCCTACTATTTCTTCTATAAGATCTTCAATAGTAACTAAACCGTCAGTACCACCGTACTCATCAACAACTATTGCAATATGCGTTCTCTCACGACGCATTTTTGCTAGCAAATCTAATAATTTCATAGAAGGAGCTGCAATTATATGCTTACGTATAAGCTTTTTTAAACGACCATTTTGCTTTGTAGCTAATGCTTTAAATAAATCCTTAATATGTATGAATCCTACTACATTATCCAAAGTACCGTCATATATAAGAGTTCGTGTATGAGGGACTTCTAACTTAATAGACTCACTTAATTCTTCTAGATTTGTAGTTAATTTTATTGCCGCAATATCAGAACGCGGTACCATTATATCTTCAACAGTCTTATCTTCTAGCTTCAGTAAATTAGCTAAAATATTACGCTCGTCTAAAGTCATTTTTTGGCTATTAATTTTAAGGCGTTTTATGACACCAAAAAAATTATCGGGTGTTTTTGTTTTTCTAAAAAAATTTTTTATTGGAGAGAATAATGCTCGTATAGTAAAAATTAACTTATTATTGTGAATTTTTTTACTAGAATCTTCTTTTTTTGAAGATTTTAACATAAATTTTTTTATTTAGTTAATAAGGGGACGAAATACCGAAATATGATAATATTTCAATTTCTAGATTTTCCATAATATTTGCTTCTGTGTAATTTTGATGATCGAACCCAATTAAATGTAAAATACTATGTATTAAAAGATGAATAAAATGATTTTCAAAAGTTTTTTGTTGCTCGTATGACTCATTATATATTACCTCATAACAAAATGCTATATCACCTAAATGCATATAATCATAGTCGATTAACAATTCAAGTTTAGGGCTAACATTACTAAAACGTAAATCTTGCCAATTTAATTCCTTGCTTGGAAAAGAAAGAACGTTAGTAGCTTTTTCTATATTACGAAATTGTTTGTTTAAGGTCAATATTTCTGCAGTATTTGTTAGTAAAATTGATAATTCAAATTGTTTTATTTTACTAAAATTATCAAATCGCAATAAAACATTTTGAGTTATTTTTTTAATTAATGCTTTATTTATTTGTTTATGCTCACGCCATTTGTCGTAATTTCTTATAATTTCTACATTTATCATTTTCTTATGTTTTAAGTATTGTTGCATGACTCCTTGTCATTCCCGCGAAAGCGGGAATGATATCAATTGCCTTTACAATCATACACATATCTCAAGATACCAGTTTTTGCTGGTAATTTTCTTTTAATTTTTGAAAATCTTCGTCAGCATGATATGAAGAACGGGTTAACGGGCTTGCAGAAACCATTAAGAATCTTTTCGTTCTTGCTACTCGCTCTAGATATTTAAACTCTTCAGGAGTAACATATTTTGCGACCTCGGCATGATCTTTGGTAGGTTGCAGATACTGCCCGATAGTTAGAAAATCGACCTTTGCTTCTCTTAAATCATCCATAACTTGTATTACTTCGCTTATTTCTTCGCCAAGCCCTACCATCATACCGGATTTTGTAAAAATTTCAGGAGATAATTTTTTGATATTATGCAGTAAGCTTAAAGAGTTATAATATCTAGCTCCCGGTCTAATCGTTTTGTATAAAGACGGTACTGTTTCGACATTATGGTTAAAAACATCAGGCTTTGAATTAGCTATTATTTCAGCTGCTCCTTCTTTTCTTAAAAAATCGGGAGTTAGAATCTCAATAGTAGTATTTGGTGATGATTTTCTAATTTCATTAATACACTCTGCAAAGTGCGAAGCTCCGCCATCCTCAAGATCATCACGATCAACCGAAGTAATTACTACATGCTTCAGATTTAATTTCTGCACTGCTTCAGCAAGCCTTTGAGGTTCGTGCGGATCAAGCAAATCAGGTCTACCTGTTTTGACATTACAAAACCTGCAAGCTCTAGTACAAACCGAACCTAAAATCATCACAGTTGCATGTTTTTTTGACCAGCATGCGCCGATATTAGGGCACGCTGCTTCCTCGCACACAGTATTTAATCTCAGATTCTTTATTAAATCTTTTGTATTATAGTACTCTGCAGAATTAGGAGCTTTTACTTTTATCCAATCAGGTCGTTTATTTAAATTAGCCATAAAAAGGAAATAATTTAATTAATTGTGTCACTTCAGTTAATACTGTCTGCTCAGCCTTACTATTATCTTCATTATTTTTTAAGCCGTCTAAAATATCTGCTATCATATGAGCGACTAATACAAAATCCTTTTCTTTAAACCCTCTAGTAGTGCATGCGGGAGTACCGAGCCTAATACCTGAAGTGATAAAAGGCGAAGTTTCATCAAACGGAATAGCATTTTTATTGCATGTAATACCTGCTCTATCTAAAGAATTAGCAGCAAGCTTACCCGTGATTCCGTCTTTACGCAAATCCACTAAAACAATATGATTGTCGGTACCGCCTGTTAATATATCATATCCTCTCTCTTGTAAGCTACTTGCCAAAGCTTTAGCGTTACTTATAACTTGCTGAATATAACTTTTATATTCAGGCTGTAATGCTTCTTGGAACGCTACGGCTTTTGCAGCGATGACATGCATTAACGGTCCACCCTGCAATCCCGGAAACAATGCAGAATTTATCTTTTTTCCGATCTCTTCTTCGTTAGATAAAATTAAACCGCCTCTTGGACCTCGCAATGTTTTATGAGTAGTAGAGGTAACAATATGTGCAAGGGCAAGCGGGCTTTGATGCTCACCTGTGGCAACGAGTCCTGCAATATGAGCAATATCTGCCATGAAATACGCTCCAACTTTATCCGCAATTTCTCTAAATTTTGCAAAATCAATATTACGAGGATAAGCAGAAAAACCTGCTATAAGTAATTTTGGCTTATGTAAATCAGCTAACCTCTCAATTTCATTATAATCAATTAAACAAGTCTCTTTATTTAAGCTATAAGAAACGGCATTAAACCATTTACCGGACATATTAGGGGCTGCACCGTGCGTTAGATGTCCGCCGCTATCTAAGGACATACCAAGAATTGTATCCCCAGGCTGTAACAAAGCAAGATACACAGCTTGGTTTGCTTGTGAGCCTGAATGAGGTTGCACATTTGCATATTTGCAATTAAATAATTTCTTTGCTCGCTCTATAGCTAAGTTTTCAGCTTTATCGACTTCCTCACAACCGTTATAGAAACGCTTACTCGGATACCCTTCTGCATATTTATTAGTCAGAATCGACCCTTGAGCTTCAAGAACCGCAGGACTTACAAAATTCTCTGATGCAATAAGCTCGATTACACTACTTTGACGTACCTTTTCATGCTTTATTATTTCATCAATTTCTTTATCCGTTTCATGTAAATTATTATTAAAAATATTCATTTATCCTCATGTGTTTTTGGTTTTGTTGCAGACTACTGATGTCATTCCCGCCTACGCGGGAATCCAGAAAAATAACCTTAATACCGGTACAAAAATTGCACATTAATTGACAAAATAAACCTAAAAAACCAAGTTTTTATAGGTTTTACTGGATTCCTGCGAAAGCAGGAATGACATAGGAGTCATGTAACAACGCATGTGTTATTTATAAAATTCAGTGCGATTTCAAGCCCCCGCCCGTCTATTGAATGAGCAAGAGAAGTTAATTTATGTCCGCTATGATCTATATGCAGCTTAGATAAATAGTTTGAAGCATTATACATTTCACTAACACTAACCACATCGTCAAGCTCTCCATGAATCAAGCATATAGGAGTAAGCTTATTATTAACTTCAGTCGGTGGAATTAATACCCCTGAAAAACCTATAGTACAAAAAAACGGCTCTTGCTGAATCAGAGTTAAATATAAACCAACCATTGTACCTTGGGAAAAACCGATAATGATAGTATCTTTGTTGGTTAGATTTAGCTCCTCTTGCTTTTGCTTTATTATATCCTCAAGAAGTTTAATATTACTTGCAATCAATCTCGCTATAATATGCGGACTGCGATCTTGTAGGCTAAACCATTGCCTACCATACGGTGCCATATCATAAGGCTGGATTCCATGTGGTGAAATAAAATGACAATCAGGTAAATCATTCTTAATGTAAGGGACTAACCCTATTAAATCATTCCCGTCCGAGCCGACACCATGCAGTAATACTACTAGCTTTTTTGGTGGCTGCTGGGTGCTTGTTACTTCAGGGTATTCTAAATGTTTGCTCATGTTTTTTCACAGAATTGTCATCCCGCGACTTGACCGCAGGATCTAGTTAATAAATATTTTTATGGATCCCATGGTCAAGCCATGGGATGACAGTGACACCCTCACCCCTTCAATATCTTCTCAAGCTCACCGTTATTGTATAGCTCCGTTGCAATATCACACCCGCCGGCTAATTCCCCGTTAATATATAACTGCGGAAATGTTGGCCAATCACTAAACTTCTTTAAATCTTCACGCAATTCCGGATCAGCAAGCACATTAATATCACGAAATTCTACATCTAATTTATTCAAAATAGCAACTACTTTAGCAGAAAAGCCGCACATTGGGGCTTCCTTAGTACCTTTCATGAACAACGCTACTTTATTATTTTTTATTTCATTTTCTATAAATTCAAAATTTTTATTTTCTAGCATTTTAAGACTCAATAATTTATATTTTAGGTTCTGTAAGTATTTCTAATTGATTTACTATTTTAAGATATTTTTTGCTGCAAAAATCTTATAATTTGCAGCAAAAAATATCTTAAAATAGTAAATCAATTAGAAATACTTACAGAACCTAAAATATACTTTCTATAGCAAAATATGCAAGCACAAATAGTTAATAAAATTTTTGAGATTTTAAGCAAGAATAATCCAAATCCAAAAACCGAATTAATATATAAGAATGATTTTACCTTATTAGTAGCGGTAATATTATCTGCTCAAGCAACCGATATATCGGTAAATTTAGCAACTAAATCTTTATTTGAAATTTACGATACACCGAAAAAAATTTTAGAACTCAGTGAAGAAGAGCTTAAAAAATATATAAAATCTATCGGACTATTTAACAGCAAAGCAAAGAATATTATCGCATTATGTAAAATATTGATAGATGAGTATGATGGTTCAGTACCGAATAGCTTTAAAGAGTTAGTTAAACTGCCCGGTGTCGGCAGAAAAACTGCTAATGTTGTACTAAATTGCTTATTTAGTATGCCGACAATGGCAGTTGATACACATGTTTTTAGAGTAGCTAAAAGGATCAGGCTTGCTAAAGGCGGCACTCCTGAAGTAGTAGAAAAAGAGTTGCTGCGAATTATTGATGAGAAATGGCTAACACATGCCCATCACTGGCTAATCTTACACGGCAGATATATATGCAAAGCTAGAAAACCCGATTGCGATATTTGCCCTATTAAAAAGTATTGTGAGTATTATCTTCAGGAGTTTCGCACTTAGCAAAATTGCGTATCAGCTAGAAGCCATCTAATGTTGTTCTGAATTGATGTTTTTATAACTTCCCAATTTTGTTGATATAAAGTAATTTTTTTATTTATCCTTCTTTTGTTCATATCGAGCC
>JAPYLE010000265.1 GCA_027293795.1 Rickettsia endosymbiont of Ixodes persulcatus | reverse complement strand
TTAACAATTATGGCTTAACTTGATGCGTATGGTAACATTACCCCTGCCGTTCTTACAAAATATCCAATAGCCCATAGGTGTTTACCCCAATACTGTTTCCTTAATTCTGGAAATTTTTGCTGAATCTTCCTTGAACTTTTTCCTTTTAGATACTGTACTACCTTGCTAATGCTTTGATAAGGTTGCACCGATACAGAGAGATGTACATGATTTGAAGCGACCTTCCCTCTTAATATGTCGTATGTGGCTTGTCTTCTTGTAATACTGCATCTCCACATCCTATAGGTCAAAACCCCGCACTTGCAGTGCAGGGTTTCTCTCCCAAATTTGGGACAATAAAATAGTTTAATTAAAAATTAAAAGTTGTACAACAATTTTTTATTTTAAATACGTATTTTTATATCACTTATCAACTTTACTTAAAAAAAACATTTGAAAAAATCTTATATGACAACAATAATTTATAATATGGTTAGATTCTGTATACAAAACTTAATTTTAACTGTATAATTTAATTATGTCAAACGATAATTTACAAGTTCCTTCTACTCTATCCAAAAAGCAATTATTTGCTTTCTTCGGTATGGTTGTCGGGATGTTTATGTCGGTACTTGATATTCAAATTGTCACTAGCTCATTATCTGTAATAGCTGCAGGCCTTGCTGCTTCAACTGACGAGCTTTCTTGGGTTCAAACATCGTACTTAATAGCTGAAGTTATCATTATTCCTATTACAGGCTTTTTAGCAAGATTACTTTCTACTAGAATTTCTTATTTTATTACAGCTCTAGGATTTACAGTTATGAGCGTATTATGTTCGCTTGCAACTAATATTGAATCAATGATTATCTTTAGAGCATTACAAGGATTTTTTGGCGGTGCGATGATACCGACAGTCTTTAGTACTGTTTTTATAATTTTTCCAGCATCGCAACGTCCTACCATTACTATTTTAATTGGACTTGTCGTAACTGTTGCACCTACTTTAGGACCTACACTCGGTGGATATATTACGGAAATTTTGTCATGGCATTTTATGTTTTTATTAAATGTTATCCCAGGAATTTTTGTTTGCAGCGTCGTTTTTTTATACGGGGATTTTGATAAACCAAATTATAAATTACTCAAAAATTTTGATTTTCTCGGTATATTATTAATGGCTTTAACGCTTAGCTTATTACAGTATGTTTTAGAAGAAGGAAACAAAAAAGGTTGGCTTGAGGATAATTTAATATTATTTTTAAGTCTTGCAGTAGCTTTAGGCTTTATTTTATTAATCATTAGAGAACTAACCTTTATTAATCCAATTTTAGATTTAAAAACATTTCTTTATAAAGACTTTACTTTTGGTTGCCTTTATTCGTTCATGATGGGTATAGGATTGTACGGGGCAGTATATATATTACCGCCATTTCTCTTTACCATTGCCGGATATGATACATTACAAATCGGAGCTACTATGATGGTGACGGGCGGGGCACAATTTTTATCTGCACCGTTAGCCGGCAGGATGCTAGGGTTAGGGGTAGATTTACGCTTGATGCTTATTATAGGGCTTGGAGGGTTCGCTCTTGGATGTCATTTGAATAGTTTTCTAACGCCTGATTCTAAATTTGCTACATTTGTGCTTCCTCAATTTGTTAGAGGTCTTTCCTTAATGTTTTGTTTTATACCGACTAATAATATAGCTCTTGGCAATATGCCAAAAGAAAGAGTAGGCAACGCTAGCGGGCTTTATAATCTTACCCGTAATCTAGGAGGGGCAGTAGGGCTTGCAATAATCAGCACTATACTTACTAATGATACTAAAACCTTTATGCAATATTTATCGGAAAATATCTCGTCTACTTCTATAATGGGATTAGAGCAACTAGATTCTTACACTGAATTATTAAGCGGAAAAGTTCTTAATCCTGAAAAAGCATCATATTTGTTATTAGCAAACAAATTAAATAATGATGCTTTTGTAATTGCAATAAATAATATGTTTAATATGATAGGGCTGTTATTTGTATTTATAATGCTGCTTATACCTTTTACTTCAAATATTAAATTAACCGGAAATGTTAATACCCACTAAAATTAAATTTATATTATATTTCCCTTGGTTATTATTAGAAATATGGAAATCGGCTTTCTCGGTTATCAAAATAATTTGGCAAAGAAAAATAAAAATAGAACCGGTTTTTGAATGGATCGATGCAGAAGGACTAGAAGAAATAGGTGAAATAGTATATGGTAACTCGATTACGTTAACACCTGGTACAGTAACACTTGATATAAATAATAATATGTTATTAGTGCATGCACTCAATAAATCATCGATTACCGACCTACAAAGAGGTATAATGATTAAAAAAATTAAGCAGATATTAAAAGAAACTTGAAGTAGAAAATGACATCAAATATAAATGCTCTAAAGTATAAAAAAGTTTTGCTTAAAGTTTCAGGAGAAGCTTTAATGGGAGACAAGCAATTTGGGCATGAATACGACATAATAAAAAAGATTGCCGGCGATATTAAAGAAGTTATCGATTTAGGAGTAGAAGTCGCTATTGTAGTCGGCGGCGGAAATATCTACCGTGGAATTAATGCAGCACTCGTCGGTATGGATCGTGCTTCAGCGGATTATATAGGTATGCTTGCAACGGTGATTAATGCCTTAACTTTACAAAACGTTATGGAAAGCCTCAATATCTATACAAGAGTTCTATCGGCTATTCCTATGATGAGCGTGTGCGAGCCTTATATTTGCCGCAAAGCTAAAAGACATATGGAAAAAAAACGAGTAGTAATTTTTGCCGGCGGCACGGGTAATCCGTTTTGTACAACCGACAGTGCCGCAGTACTTCGTGCAATCGAAATGAATTGCGATATTTTATTAAAGGCAACTCAGGTTGACGGCGTATATGATTCCGACCCTAAAAAAAATCCGAATGCTAAAAAATATTTCACTATTAGCTATAAAGATGTTATAACTAACAACCTGCAAGTCATGGACGCGGCAGCTATAGCAGTAGCACAAGAAAATAAATTACCTATAAGGGTATTCTCGATAAAAGAACAAGGAAATTTTGCCAAAGTAATACAAGATAAAGGGGAATATACGACAATTGAGGAATAATATATGGACACAGAAACGTTAATGAAAAATTTACAAGAAAAGATGGAGAAAGCTCTAAAAGTTTTAGATCATGAGCTTAAAGGGCTACGTACAGGTAGGGCCTCGGTTAATTTACTCGACAGTGTAACCGTAGAAGCTTACGGGAGTAAAATACCGCTTTCACAAGTTGCTTCCCTATCTACCCCTGATGCACGAACAATTAACGTGCAGGTTTGGGATAAATCTATGGTATCATCGGTAGAGAAAAGAATTACGATAGCAAATCTTGGCTTAACTCCGACAACGGACGGTCAACTAATCAGACTGCCGATACCGGATGTAACTGAAGAAAGACGTAAAGAACTTGTAAAGCTTGCTCATAAATACGGTGAGGATACTAAAATTTCATTACGTAATATTAGAAGAGACGGCAACGAAGAACTTAAAAAGCTAGAAAAGGACAATATTATTGCAAAAGATGAGCATCATAGCTTATCTGAACAAGTACAAAAACTAACTGATGATTATAGTAACAAAGTTGACTCGGCAATAAAACAAAAAGAACAAGAAATAATGACTGTTTGATGTTCGGTGTCATACCGTGGCTTGACCATGATATCCATAATTTTAGTATTTTTAACTGGA
>JAPYLE010000264.1 GCA_027293795.1 Rickettsia endosymbiont of Ixodes persulcatus | reverse complement strand
TTATTGTTTCAAGTGCATAACCCGTAAAACTAAATAATAATAGTATAAAATATATAATATTTCTCACTCAAAATACTCCTTTTTATCAAATTCCGTTAGGGTTGTTGAATAACCTTATGTCACTCCCGCGAAAGCTTTTTTGCGTGAAACAGTAAATCAGTTGTCATCCCGCGACTTGATCGCGGGATCCAGTCTTTTTTAATTTTTTTCTGGATACCGTGGCCAAGCCACGGTATGACATCAAAAATCAACTACCCAAAAATCTTTATCAGCTCTTCCCATTCTCTTTTAGTCATAACGCTAGTTTCATGAGTAACTTTTTCACCTTTTATCATTCTTTTAATTACGTCCAAACCTTTACGTGAAATATTTGCTCCCTGCAAACGATATTCCTCAAAAGCTTCATAAGTAAAAGGTACCCAAACTTTGACTATCTCAAGCATTTTTTCGGCATAAACCCTAATTTCATATTGAGCGTGAGGGTCGGTACGTAACCTTAAAAAATGAAGTAAGTTATGTAAATTAATCTTCCAATACCATTCAGTATAATAATTTAAAGTTAAATTCATACGGGCAAGTTCTCTTGCTATCCCTATAGCATTCTCATCTATAATATTACCCTCTTCATCGGCATTCATCAGCTCCGTATAATGCCCGTAGCACTGCCTAGCATCTTTTTCAAGAATCATTAATACTTTTTCTGCTATTTCCTTTGGTAAACTATCGCCCTCTCTACATTGTTTATTTACGGCAGATTGCGAAGCAATATTTGCCGGTTCAGGTAGATAAAATTCATTGCCTAAAATAGAGTATCTTGCCGAATATTCGTTAACACTAGCTGTTCTGTGCCTAATCCATTGTCTTGCAATAAATATCGGTAGTTTAATATGAAATTTGATGTCACACATCTCAAAAGGGGTGGTATGATAATGTCGCAGTAAGTAATTTATTAACCCTTTATCTTGGTTTAACTGCTTCGTCCCCTTACCGTAAGAAACACGTGCTGCTTGTACTATAGCACTATCATCTCCCATATAGTCAATAACTCTAATAAAGCCGTGATCTAACACTTTTATAGGCTCGTATAAGATTTCTTCAAGTGCTGGAACTACTACTCTTTTTGTGGTGTTGTGCATTCTATCCTCTGTATTTTTTGTTGCAAGTATTACGTTCATTCCTGCTTTCGCAGGAATCCAGTAATCTCTAATGTCATCCCGCGATCAAGTCGCGGGAT
>JAPYLE010000263.1 GCA_027293795.1 Rickettsia endosymbiont of Ixodes persulcatus | reverse complement strand
TTTTCTAAGTTAGTTGTTATGTAATCAATGTGACCATTTTTTGCCACAAACTTAAATACCGTAACCCAACCGTATCCACGTAGGTGAATTTTTTGTCCCTCATCAGGAATCTCTAAACTTTCTAAGCTAACATTATGATTTCCTATTTTACCTTATTAACCCTAAGTCCTTTTTATAAACAACCGGAACAAATAACTACTAATAAAAGCGTGTTAACAAAAACAGTTGAAAGTGCAAATACTAAAGATCACAAGGAATACCAAACATTACCGATCAAGAAAAACAACGGAGATTTAATCAGCTTAATAAAGAAATAACATTAAGGACAGCATTAGAATATGCTGATACAAAAAAAATTACTTTATATCAACAAAATTGGGAAGTTATAAAAACATCAATTCAGAACAACATTAGATGGCTTCTAGCTGATACGCAATTTTGCTAAGTGCAAAACTCCTGTATGCTACTTTTTACCGAGTATATAGTAAACTGATTTTAATGCTGTAGCACGTTGCTTATCGTCTTCCCTATTAATATATAGTCTTCGCTCCTCGTGGCTGTTACAAAATGGGGCTGAGTTTACTATAGTATAATTCCTTACCCTAAATTCACATTGATGATTTCCTATTTTACCTTATTAACCCTAAATCCTTTTTATATAATTACTTGGCATACCTGAATTTTTAGAAATAGTATTGTTATTAATTAGTTGTTTCCTAATTCTATTCGCTATATTTTCTGTGCCGCTTAGCTCTAATTTCTTTTCTAACGGTATTGTTTGGTATTCCTTGTGATCTTTAGTATTTGCACTTTCAACTGTTTTTGTTAACACGCTTTTATTAGTAGTTATTTGTTCCGGTTGTTTATAAAAAGGACTATGTGCTCTACCTATGTCTTTCAGTACATCTACTATTATATTTTGTGATGTTATTTTTTTTGTATCAGCATATTCTAATGCTGTCCTTAATGTTATTTCTTTATTAAGCTGATTAAATCTCCGTTGTTTTTCTTGATCGGTAAATCAAGTAATTCTTATCTTGTAGTAAAGCGGTTAATGCTTCGGTTTGAATAGTTTGTTTATACCCTATCTCTGCTAATGCGTGTATATTTTTATAATTACCTATATCTGTTTTTTGTTTTTCTTGATTAATATTATGGTTTAACTCCTTAATTAACTTTATCATATCCTGAATCTGATTTACTGAATCTTTAGAACCTTTTAAAAATTGATCCAAAGTTAAAAGATGATTTATATATACATAATAATCAACCTCAAATGAAAGACAAAAGTAATAGAGGTACCAAATCATTATTTATAGCATCGGTTATAACAAATGGAATAAGTAATATAGTAAATGTGGCGGGGATATCTGCAGCTATAGTCAAATAATATAGCACAAATAATTTCATCAATAAATATAGGATTACAATTATTAAAAGGGCTTGTTGTTTACTCAAATCATCACGATGTTTTGCTAATAATTTATTTTCTTACGTAAGAAGACGTATCTTTCGAGTATGTACTACATCTATTATTGCTTTACCTACTATAGATGTTGCCATAGCAGTAGCTGATACAAACATAAATGGAGCTGTTGTGGGTAGTACTATAGTTACCAGAATACTACTTGCTATTAATCCTAATACACTAGCCGTGGTTTTATTAAAAAGAATCTTTCCTGCTACGTTGCTTATTTTCTTTATATTATCCATGTCTTTGAGGTCTTAATACTATTTATAATATTGGATGTTCTTGAGCTAGTTTGTGCTTTATACATAGTGTTTGGGTTCATGGGTTTTTAAGGCGGTTTGTGCCCCTATTCATTAATTTGTGTAACATTTCTTGCTCTATTATATATATCATCTTTACTTTTTACTGTTTCTTGAGAAATTATACGCTCCAAGTTACACTTTTGTATAACCTCCATATCATCCATACTTCTAAATATTAGAGGTTGCTTTTTAGGTACTGTGTCTACATTATTAGATGATACCTTTTTTCTCTGCTCCTTAGGAATTACAATATCTAAATCTTTTTCTAATAGGATTGTGGCATATTTATTTTCTTCTTCTATTCTATCGCTCTGTTTGTATGCCTTTAATCTGTTTTATAGTGCATAATAAATAATTATTAAAATTTGTTATAGTTATTTATAATTAAATTACTTAAAATGCAAATTTAGGGTAAATCTTTATCATAAATTAGTGTTAATAGCAAAGAGAGATAAATAATAACATAAACTAACTAAAAGTCATTGTATTATTAAAAAATTCATATATCATAAAGTACTAGGTTGTTTATTTATCATTATGTCAAATACATCTAAGTTAGAAAATCACTATAATAAATTGTTACAAGATATTATGCTTCAAACATTAGAGCAGAATAAAACTGTAGAAACCTATTTAATACAAGAAGATTTTAGTAGTGCTTTAAATGAACTGCAAAAAATAAACGAAAAGCTAGAAGAATATAGTGAGGTTTTTTCTCTGCTTGAAATAATTAAAACCGAACTCTCTGAAGAAGATAAAGTATATAACTAATTTAATTTATATAAAAGGCGAAAGCCGGATTTCGCCTTTTATATTCAATATTTTATACCGAATAACGGATGATTCAATAATTCGCTATTCGCATTCAGTAATAATTTCCGGCTTCAACTTCTAACTTTTTAAAATGTGATATACCGAGGCTATATAGCTAGACCATAGTAAATAGGTACATACTATGCTAATATATATGTTATAAATAATAATAAATAAGTTATGGCAAGCAGTTACAGTTACGATTTAAGAATGAAACTATTCAAAGCTCTAGATGATGTGCTCTCAATT
>JAPYLE010000262.1 GCA_027293795.1 Rickettsia endosymbiont of Ixodes persulcatus | reverse complement strand
GCTTTATCAGACCTATGTCACGCCGAATGAACCGGCCGTCAAAGTCGAGCCTATCGAGCCTGGTTCTCCCGTCGGCCATATCAAGAAGCGCAAGAGATGGGGACTACGCATCGTTCTCACCTCGGTCCTCCTCACCACTCTCTTCTATGGAGGTTCCGTATACTTCTCCCAATACTCTGAGCGATATCGCGACTTCTTCATCGAGGAGATGCCGCTTGGCGAGTCCCTCGTCCAGCTTCTCGAAGACCGAAAGACCGATAAAGATCTCGTTAAGCGATTGAGTGAGAAAGCAGCTCAAGCAAGTGGAAAGCAACAGGAGTTGACAAAGCAGAGAGCTGAGAGAATGGCTGCTTTTGCAAGGGAACAGGCGGAGAAGGCAAAGGCAAGAGCCGCTGAAGCTGCTGAGAAAGTAAAGGACACCTTACAATCCGGCAAAGAACAGGTCACTCAAGCTGCAACCAAGATTGAGAAGGGAATCGAAGAGAACACCGCTCACTTGAAGCAGAACGTCGAGGCTGCCACGGAAAAAGCTAAAGATAAAGCTGAAGAGGTCAAGGAATCTGTTGCCGAGACTGTCGGATCGGCGAAAGAGTCAGTGAAGGAAGCAGTGAAGGTGGATTACCCCAAAGAGACCCTACCTGTCGATTATCAACGACCTCGTCCTCTCGATGCCTCCCCTCAACCTCCCAAGGTCGCCGACGCTCAACCTTACACCGGCCCACCTCTGCCCCTAGGCTTCGAACCACCACCGGGATACACGCTTGCAAAGGCTAAACCAGTTGCTGAGAAAGCAGCTGTCGAAGCTGTTGTAGTAGCACCTGAACCTCTTCCACTCGTTGCACCCACTGTCTCGGAGCTTTCCGCTTCCGAACCAGTCCTCGGTCAACTAGCTTCTACCATCGACTCCCTCACTCGATTCTTAAATGACTCACCATCTATCGTCGAGAACAAGGGCGCACGTGAAGTCATCAATGTTGCTGGCATTGACTTACAGAGTCTTGGCAAGCGCTTAGAAGCTGTCAAGGAAGAAGAGCGACAGAAGCTAGCCGAGCGACTAGAAGAGAAAGCGCGAGAGTTCAATCAGAACTTGATGCATGCTGAGCGTGAAATGGTTGAGAGGCTTGAAAAGCAAGAAGATGATTGGAAGACTGCTTTTGAGCATGAGAGGGAAGAACTTGTCAAGGCTTATAGAGAGAAGCTTGATGGTGAACTTTCAGTACAGAAAGAAATCATCGAACAGCGATTGAATGAGGAAGTAGTTGCACAGGGTGTTGAGATGCAACGAAGATGGTTGAGAGAGATCAAAGAGAAGGTTGAGACAGAAAGAGCAGGTCGACTTGGCAAGCTTGAAGCTCTCCAAGATGGCTTTGAGAAGCTTGGAAAGACAACTCTTGAAAACTCTTCTTGGCTCGATGATAATCGACAAGTCAACAAGCTCTGGACTGCTATTCGAACATCATGGCAAGCTAGCGTCGGTGGAAAGGACAATACACCTTTCGCTCGAGAATTAGCAGCTTTGAGCAATGTAGCCAAACGCTCACCTACTTCAGCTTCACTCGAAGAAGAAAACACAATCGATATCGTATTATCTACTATTCCTGATTCTGTTCAAGCTCATGGTGTTGAATCATTTCCAACTTTAGCTGGATGGTTTACAGATCGTTTAGTACCAAAAATTAAAAAAGCAGCTGTATTCCCACAAAATGGTGGTTTCGAAGCCTAGGGGCAGAGGTGGGCCGGTGTAAGGTTGAGCGTCGGCGACCTTGGGAGGTTGAGGGGAGGCATCGAGAGGACGAGGTCGTTGATAATCGACAGGTAGGGTCTCTTTGGGG
>JAPYLE010000261.1 GCA_027293795.1 Rickettsia endosymbiont of Ixodes persulcatus | reverse complement strand
ACAGTGGAGTAATGGTACGAAGGTCTCACGTAGTTCTGGTGATGCGCGGCCATAGCTAGTCCCGTCTGAGAAGGTTAGCCTGCGAAAATAGAGTGTGGGCAGCATAGTACTCACCACCGCAATGACAAGGGCCGGTAGAGGATTGAAGCTGAATGAATAGCTGACAGGCTCTACCTGTGCACTGGTACTTCTTCCACTGATATTGGACATGACCCTCCTCATCCGTTTACTCTCCAACAGCATCCCACCCAGCCCAGCGAACCAGAACC
Organism: Rickettsia endosymbiont of Ixodes persulcatus; assembly: GCA_027293795.1. Lineage (GTDB taxonomy): Bacteria > Pseudomonadota > Alphaproteobacteria > Rickettsiales > Rickettsiaceae > Rickettsia. Next base: position 818 of record JAPYLE010000261.1, on the reverse strand, counting down.
TACATATCAGATATCGTTCCATGCACACGTGCTCCGCGGACAATGGTCGGACTTACATGACAGCAATAGAGATGTGTTGGACTTGTTTAACGGTGTATGGATCTCCCGCGTGTGATCCAATACGTTCCATCCACGTCTGTGTGATTCCATATACGAAAATGACGGCACATTCGACCATCTCCGCCGTGGGACCGCTTTTTCCTGGTGGTTTTCGATTCCAAGCCCATCCTAGATCGGCATACGCCCCTAGATATCGTGCGAAAGTCAGGACACCATATCTGACGATATCAGCAATAGCCCGCCGTGAGGGTGAGGGTATCATGGGACTGACCCGAAGAAGATCGAGCCTTTGATGTAATGCGCCATACAGCTCGGTAGGAAGCTAGCTCTGCACATTCCCTAGTCACGTCAGTCCCGGACACTCAGGATGGAATGAGGGAGATGACTTACCGTGTAGACGATGAAACCAGCCAGTACAGTCACGTAAGCGACAACGACCTGAGATCTCCTGATCCAAGTGAGGACGACACCGCCCATTCGCCTCGATGCCGGTCGAGGCTCTTCAATCCTCCAGACCTCAGGTTCGCCTTGGTGCTCATCATCCTCCGCCTCGGGCTCCTCTGATGGACGGGCATCGTAAGACCCCATTCGTAAATTTGGCGTTGGCTACTGTCTCTTGGCTACTCGTACTCGGATATAGAGCGGCCACACCCAATCGGTAAGGTCTACCTCCACTTCTGATCGCTTAAGCCACTTTGACAGTAGCTGACGTCGTCGTTTGTAGGTACGAAGGATCGGCCCATGCTATCCTCGTCAAT
>JAPYLE010000260.1 GCA_027293795.1 Rickettsia endosymbiont of Ixodes persulcatus | reverse complement strand
AAAAATCTTATCTCGTATCTTTCTTCAATTTCTAAACATATTTTGCATAAATAATTATCTAACTTCTTATCAAAAATTGCTCTACGATATTTTGCAGGCGTTACTAAATGATAAATAAGTACTGTAACATTATGGCTCTTATGTCTAGCAAAAGCACCAATCACTGCCGGCAAAGCTCTACTTACCGGTCAGATTGAACCGTCTAACGATAATTCTCCTATTATCAAATATTCCGATATTTCAAGCTCCGGTAAAATATTCATTGCGGTAAGTATTGAGCAAGCAATCGCAAGATCGAAATGGCTTCCCTCTTTTACTAAATCTGCCGGAGTTAAATTTATTAAAATCTTTTTAGTAGGTAGTGCAAACCCTATAGAAGATAGTGCCGCTTTAACTAGTTCTTTTGATTCAGCTATAGTTTTATCGGCAAGCCCTACCATAAAAGCAGGGATGTCAGGTGATATTTGCACCTGTACGTCAACACCGATGATATCAATTCCATTAAACGTTAGACTTGCTATATGAATTATCATGAAATTTTTCTTAAAATGCTATCCTGCGAGCTTGTAAGTATTTGTGTATGACTCTCAAAAAATCCTCAGCGTCATGCCGTGGCTTGACCACGGTATCCAGCAAAACAACTTATAATACTAATAATTTTAGTATTTTTAACTGGACCCCGTGGTCAAGCCACAGGGTGGCAGAGAAAAGAGCCATACAACAATCTTATCTCAACTATTGATCAAAAAAGCATATTATAGAACAAACTTAGCTAGGTCAAGATTAGTTATTATTTTTGATAATTGATTTTCTACGAATTTATCATCGATAGTTATTTTTTTGCCTTTCATTTCGCTAGCTTCAAAGCTTATATCCTCAAGCAAATTCTCAAGTATAGTATGCATCCTTCTAGCCCCTATATCTTCGACTTCTAAATTAATGGTAATAGCATAATCCGCTATCTTCTCAATAGCAGAAGCAGTAAATTCAAGATGCACGTCTTCAGTACCTATTAATGCCGAATATTGCTTTATTAAACTAGTTTCAGGTTCAAGCAATATTTTAATCATATCATCTTTAGTTAGCGAATTTAATTCTACTCTAATCGGTAACCTTCCTTGTAACTCCGGTAATAAATCAGAAGGTTTGGCAATATGGAAAGCACCGGAAGCAATAAATAATATATGATCGGTTTTAACCTGTCCATACTTGGTATTAACTGTCGTCCCTTCTATCAAAGGTAATAAATCTCTTTGCACTCCCTCTCTACTTATTTCGGCATTTTTTTCACCGGAACTAGGAGCTGAAGCTATTTTGTCAATTTCATCAATAAAAACTATACCGTCATTTTCAGCTAAATTTATAGCTTGCTGAATAATTTTTTCTTGGTCTATTAATTTTTCTGATTCCTCAGGTATAATAATAGCCATAGCCTCTTTAACTAGCATTTTTTTTGTTTTAGTCTTACTGCTGCCAAGCGCTCGTCCGATCATATCGCCAAGATTAAGCACACCCATTGATGCTCCGGGCATGCCCGGTATTTCAAAACTTCCGCCGCCAATAGGTGCAGTATCAGATACGCTAATTTCGATTTCCGTATCGTTAAGTTCGCCGTTTAAGACTTTTTCTTTGAACTTTTCTCTAGTCTCACTACTAGAAGTTTTACCTACTAAACTATCCAATATTCTCCCTATCGCTTTTTCACGGGCATTAATATCTACTTCTGTTTTTGCTAAAGTTTTTTCAGTATTAACGGCTATTTCGACTAAATCACGAATTATTGATTCTACATCACGCCCTACATACCCAACTTCGGTAAATTTAGTTGCCTCTATCTTATAGAAAGGAGAATTAGTGAGCTTTGCAAGCCTTCTAGCTATTTCCGTTTTACCGACTCCGGTTGAACCGATCATTAAAATATTTTTCGGTACTATTTCATTACGCAAATTACCTTCTACTCTTTTACGACGACAACGATTTCTAAGTGCAATAGCAACGGCTTTTTTGGCCTTTTCTTGACCTACAATAAATCTATTAAGTTCATTAACTATTTGAGAAGGGGTAAGCCCCATAGGGTCTTTTTTATAAGTAGTTTTAGTAGCTTTCATAAAACTTTTTCCATTATAATATTATGATTAGAAAATACACACAAATCTGCAGCTATATTCATAGATTTTAAAGCAATTTCTTCAGCAGTTAAATTATTCTCGTAAGACATTAGGGCACGAGCGGCAGATAGTGCAAATAAACCGCCTGAACCGATTGCCGCAACATTATTTTCAGGCTCCACAACGTCACCGTTACCGGTTAAAATTAATATATGACTATGATCGGCAACAATCATCATTGCTTCAAGTCGTCGTAAATATTTATCGCTACGCCAATCTTTTGCAAGCTCAACTGTACTTCTAAGTAGATTATGCGAATATTTCTCTATTTTTACTTCAAGTTTTTCAAATAAAGCAAGCCCATCAGCCGTAGACCCTGCAAAACCGGCAATAATTTTATTGTTTGCTATAGTCCGTAGTTTCCTAGCACTAGACTTTAATATCGTATTGCCATGCGAGACTTGTCCATCTGCTGCTATAATTATTTCTTCGTTCTTTTTTAAACAAAGTATTGTAGTGCCGTGTAAGGCTAAATTGTCTGACATCATATAAAATTTATTGATATTAAGTTGTTAATTAAGTACTATATCCATAGTATTAGAATAAATTAAAAATTAATAATATACTCCTGATAAAGGAATTAGTAGGTAAACGAGTATACTTGACTAATCCAATTTAATTAATTATTGTCCCTTGAATTTTCAAGACTTAAACTTAGATAATGAATAATATATATTAACTCTACACAAAAAAATAATAATTTTATTGTTATTGAAGAAAGCTTTTCATGGATAGCTGCTCTTTTAAGTATATTTTGGGCTTTATACCATAAAATGTGGTAGTAGTTACTATTGCTATATATAACAAATATAATTATTACGGCAATTAATATTGAAGAGTTAACGTTTATATTTAAGATAGTCGTAATATTAGGATTCGGCTTTTTTGCTTCAGATATTAGAGAGAATTATTTAAAAAGAAATAATTACCGACTAGAAGATATTATAGTTGCAAATTCTAGTATTGAAGCTGAATTAAAATTTCTAAAACGTAATATACTCGTTTAATAAGAACGTTGTTACGTGAATAGGAAAATGCCCTTAATGTCATTCCTGCTCTCGCAGGAATCCAGTAAAACCTAAAAAAACTTGTTTTTTTAGGTTTATTTTGTTAATTAACGTACAATTTCTGTGCTAGTATTAAGGTTATTTTGGATTCCCGCCTGCACGGGAATGACATCGATCCATGCAATAAAGCCTTTAACAGGAGTAAATGATGTACAATAAAGAAAATGTTTTTGCTAAAATTATAGATAAAAATCTTCTGGTAGAAATAATTTATGAAGACAAACAAATTTTAGCATTCAAAGATATAGCACCCGTAGCACCTGTGCATATTATCGTTATACCTAAAAACGAATATATAGATTATGCTGATTTTATCTCTAAAGCTTCCATAGACGAAATAAAACATTTTTTTGCTAAAATTTCTGATATAGCAAATGAAGCAGGTTTAAATAAAGACGGTTATCGTTTAATAACTAACAAAGGCGAGAAATCAGGACAAACTATTTTTCATTTTCACTTCCATATTATCGGCGGCGAAAAACTCGACGGATTAATAAATAAAAATGGCTAAAAAATACAATATTGCAGTAATCGGAGCTACAGGAAATGTAGGGCGTGAAACTCTAAATATTCTAGCTGAGCGTAATTTCCCCATTAATAAAATTCATGCTATAGCTTCAGATAGCTCTCTTGGACAGGAAGTAAGCTTTGGAGAAAAAATACTACAAATTAATAATCTAAAAAATTTAGATTTTAAAAGGTTAGATATTGCTTTTTTTTGTACCAGTTCAGAAGTCTCAAAAGAATTTATACCAAAAGCTACTGCTAGTAATTGTATAGTTATCGACAAATCCTCACTTTTTAGAGTTGACAATCAAGTACCATTAATTGTACCTGAGGTTAATTTGTCAACACTTAAAGAGTTTACTACTAAAAATATCATAGCTAACCCTAACTGTATCGTAATTCCGCTTGCAGTAGCATTAAAACCGCTAGATAATGAAATAAAGATTAAAAGAGTAGTGATATCTACTTATCAATCGGTATCAGGAGCAGGTAAAGCAGGAATGGATGAACTCTACAACCAAACAAAATCTAAATATGTTTTTGGAGAAAACGATCCTAAAAAGTTTCCAAAACAGATTGCATTTAATCTATTTCCTCATATAGGTGATTTAAATAAAGACGGCTATACAAGTGAAGAAGCAAAAATTGCTTTTGAACTAAACAAAATTATAGGTGATCACTTTAAAGCTAGCGTTACTTCTGTCAGAGTACCGGTATTTATAGGTCATTCTATATCAGTTAATATAGAATTTAGCGACGAAATGGATGCTAACATTGCTGAAGAAATACTAAAAGATACTGACGGTGTCATTACAATTTCTAATAATAACGACCTTGCTTATATCTCACCCGTTGAAGTGGTAGGCGAAGATGCAGTATATGTCTCCCGCATTAGAAATGACGTAAGTAGACCTAATACGATAAATTTATGGATCACATGTGATAACTTACGTAAAGGAGCTGCTTTAAACAGCATCCAAATTGCTGAAGAACTAATTAATACTTATTTATAATAATATAACTAATATGGATAATAAAAATAATAATTTAAATAAAAAAAACCCGTTAGTAATAGCATTAGGCGAATGTAGAACAGCTTTTTGGATAGTTTTTTGGTTTGCTTTTGTAATTAACTTACTAATGTTAATTACTCCTCTTTACTCGCTACAAGTTCTCGATAGAGTTCTTGGGAGCGGTAATCTACAAACATTATTATTTTTATCGATAATAATCGCATATATTTATTTTGTTTACGGATTACTACAAATTGCTCGTTCTTTTACACTTATAAAGGTAGGGGAATGGCTTGATAAAACAGTAGCCCCCGTGATTTTTGCTTCTTCAATTTCTGCAGCTGCAACACGAGCAAATATGGGCTCTAGCCAATTATTACGTGATTTTCAATCCGTCAAAACATTCCTAACAAGTACCGGAATTAATACTTTATTCGATGCCCCATGGAGTCTCATCTATATTGCAGTTATTTTCTCAATTCATCCATATATCGGTTTTATTACCGCTTTTGGTGCAATTATCATAGTTTCAACCGCTTTCTTTAACGCAGCAGCTACTAATAAAACGCTCAGTGAAGCTACCGAATTTTCGATAAAAGGCATGACCCAAGCTGATATTGCAAACAGAAATGCAGAAGCAATTGAAGCAATGGGAATGATGAAGAATGTTACAAAAAATTGGCATAAATTTAATATATCAGCCCTTGATAAGCAATCGGTTGCTAGCTATCGTAACGGCGTTATTTCTAACTTTTCAAGGTTTATCCGTAACATAATGCAAATGGCTGTTACCGGCGTTGGTGCTTACATTGTTGTAAAATCTCACAGTGCAGATATGACTCCCGGTAATATGATTATGAGTTCTATTATAGTCGGTAGAGCTCTTGCTCCTTTCGATAATGCTATTGACTTATGGAAAAGCATGAGCGGTGCTATCAAATCATATAAGAATATTAATAATTTATTTAATACTTATACTTCTAGAGATGAAGCAATGCCGATTCCGAACGTTGAGGGGCATCTTACCGTTGAAAATGTTTATTATGCTCACCCTATACCAAAACATTTACCTCAACCTCCTGTACCGAAATATATCTTAAAAGGCGTTAGTTTTGCAGTACAACCGGGCGAAATTTTAGCAATTATCGGTCCTTCAGCTACAGGCAAATCAACTTTAGCTAAAATCATAGTTGGGGTATGGAAAGAGTCATCAGGTTCCGTACGTTTAGATAATGCTGAAATTTATCGTTGGAATAGAGAAGATTTCGGTAGACATGTTGGCTATCTTCCTCAAGGAATAGAACTTTTTAGCGGTAGTATTAAACAAAATATAGCTAGAATGAAAGAAAATGCCGATCCACAAAAAGTTATTGAAGCAGCTAAAATAGCCGGTGCTCATGAGATGATATTAAGATTTCCTGACGGTTATGATTCTGATATCGGTCCCGCAGGCTCTAATCTATCAGGTGGACAGAAACAGCGTATCGGGCTTGCTAGAGCTTTTTACGGTAACCCAAAACTCATCATTTTAGATGAGCCTAACGCTAATTTAGATGAGGCAGGTGAAACTGCTCTTGCAAGTGCCTTAAAACAAGCAAAACTTAAAGGAATAGCAGTTCTTGTAATTTCACATAGACCTTCCGTATTATCCGTTGTTGATAAAATTCTAATATTACAGGATGGAGCCGTTGCAGTTTACGGAACGGAAGAAGAGATTCAAAAACACTTTAAAACTTTAAAAAGCGGTACAATTCATATTAATGCCGACCAATAATGTCATATCGTGGTTTGACCCCATGTTGTACGAACGTTCAGGATGTCATTCCTGCTTCCACATGAACAACATCGAAAGCAACGCAGACAAACACTGACTAAATATAATAACGATTAAATTTTATGCAGGACTTAAAACATAATAAACCTCAAATTACTCCAGAACAATTAAAACAATTATTATCTTTAAGAGAAGATGCGTTAAGCCTTAAAGGTCAAAGCTCTAAACGTAAAACTTTAATAAATACTACATTAAAGAAAACTTCTCATGCTATAGAATTTCTATTAGTAAAACTTGATAGGTTTGTTAATTTTATTACCAAGAAAACCGATAAAGATCGTAATAACGTAGCACAAGCTGCAAGATCACCTATACTTTTTGGTATTTATGTTATTATCTTTTTAGTATTGATAGGCGGATTATGGTCGGCTCTTGCACCTCTTGATAGCGGTGCCGTAGCTGTCGGTATAGTAATGCCAAGCACAAATAAAAAAACAATCCAACATCATGAAGGCGGAATAATTAATGCTATTTACGTTAAGCAAGGTGATAAAGTCAAAGAAGGCGATAAGTTAATAGAGCTTGAAGAAACTAAAATAAAAAGTGAGCATGAAAATATTCTTGGTCAGTACCGTAATTTTTTAGCAACTGAAAATCGTTTAATTGCCGAGCGTGATAATTTAGAACAAATTGAATTTTCTGATTTTCTAATGCAAGATATAAATTTGCCGGAAGTAGCTAAAATAATTCATACCCAGGAAAATTTATTTAGATCTAGAAAAGAAGTATATAACTCAGAGAAAGATGCATTACATCAACGTATTGCTCAACTCGAGAAAAAAATTGAAGGTTTAGAAGCAAAAAAAGTTGCGGCTACTAAAACAGCTGAAGTTTATCAAGACCGTTTAAAAGCTTTAAGAACGCTAACAGAAAAAGGCTTTATACAAAAAGCAGCCTTATTAGACCAAGAGGCAAAAGTTGCCGCTTCAAAAAGCGACGTTGCAACAACTGAAGCCGAAATAGCAGGAACACGTCATACTATTACCGAAAGCCAAATTAGTATTATAAACCTACAAAATAAATATACTGAAAAAACTTTAACAGAGCTTCGTGATGCACAAGTACAAACCGCAAGCCTTAAAGAAAAATATAATTCCCTGACGGATTCGCTTAATCGTGTGATAATCAGATCACCTGTTGATGGTATAGTTAATAATTTAAAATATCACACAATCGGCGGTGTTATAGGTCATGGACAAACTATTATGGAAATTTCGCCGATTAATGATCCATTAATAATAGAAGCAAAGGTATCTCAAAAAAATATTGATTCAGTACATGAGGGGCTAATTGCAAAAATACGTTTCAGTGCATTTAAATCAAGAACAACTCCAACATTTACTGGTAAAGTGGTGAGTATATCCCCTGATATAGTACAAGATGAAAGACAGCATCCGGGACAACAACAAGATAATTATTATGTTGCAAGAGTTGAAATCGATATGGATGAATTTAACAAAGTTGCTAAAGCTAAAAATCTTGAACTACACCCCGGTATGCAAGCTGAAGTACAGATCGTAACAGGCACAAGAACGCTGCTTAGATATTTACTTGATCCCATTACCGATACTGCATTTAAAGCTTTCAGAGAAAAATAGATAATTTGAAAATTCTAGATATCCAATAGCAATGTTTATTAAAAATTCTTAATGCTTATATTGACTTGCAACCAAAAAAGGTATAACTTTATTTCATAATCTAATTATATTAAAGGTTATGTTAGGCTACGAAAAAGAACAAAGAAGTTTAAATAAAGAACAAAAACAAGCTGTTGGATTACTTTCTATAGGTACATTTCTAGAGTATTTTGATCTTATGCTTTATGTGCATATAGCGGTGCTTTTAAATAATTTATTTTTTCCGGAATATGATCCTTTCACTTTTTCGTTGCTTACTGCCTTTTCTTTTTGTTCTACCTATTTGCTAAGACCTATAGGAGCATTAATATTTGGGTATATAGGCGATTATTTTGGACGTAAGATTGTAGTTGTTCTAACTACCTTATTAATGGCTATTACTTGTATGATTATAGGCAGTATACCAACATATGCACAGATAGGTATAACGGCCTCTTGGGTTCTTACTATATGTCGTATAATTCAAGGTATGTCGGCAACTGCAGAAGCACGAGGTGCAGAGTTATATTTAACCGAAAATTCAGCTCCTCCTATACAATATCCATTAGTAGCAATTATAACCGTATTTTCTGCCGTAGGCACCACGGTAGCACTAGGTATTGCATCAATTTTTACTAATCAAAATATTTATCAACATGAGTCAAGTTGGCGTATAGCTTTTTTCGTTGGTGCAACTATCGCTTTTGTAGGTACTATTGCAAGGACTAGTTTAAAAGAGGCGGATGCATTTTCAAATAAAAGAAACAAATTAAAACTAAGACTTCAAGAAAATAATATTATGCTTGAAGAAATTGACAAAGATATTCTAGATCAAAAAGTTCCGAACGCCACTTCTATTTGGTATTTCTTTATCCAGTGTGCTAGACCTCCGTGTTTTTATTTTGTGTATATATATTGCGGCGATATATTAAAAAGAGAATGCGGATTTACTCCGAATCAAATTATAAATCAAAATTTTTGGGTATCTATAGTAGATTTATTCGGTATTATCGGTCTTGCATTTATTAGCTATAAAATCCATCCTTTAAAAATATTAAAAGTAAAATTATATCTATTTTTTACCTCTCTCATTTTTTTCCCTATAATGTTAAATTATAATCCTACCCCTTTATATATTTTTATTTTTCAATGTTTAGCTGCATTATTCGTATTTGATCACGTACCGGCAGCTCCTATATTTTATAAATATTTCCCAGTTTTTAAGAGATTTACATATACTAGTATGCTAAGTGCAATAGCAAAATTATTTACTTATATTATAACGTCATTTGGTTTAGTTTATATTACTAATTATTTAGGATATTGGGGATTATTTTTAATTTTCATTCCGATAGGTATAACTTTCTTCATGGGAGTAACTTATTTTGAGAAAATGGAAAAGAATAGAGGTTTATAATTTTATTAAAAGTAGAGTTTATATTAAACTCTAAATTATTTTTATAACATTCAGCATATATAAGCTCTGAAACTAAAGATATTTCAAGCATTTCACTTAAAACTAGAAAGCTTTTTAATGTCTCTCTAATTATTTTATGAGCTTTTTCAGGCGATGTAGCTTCTAAAGTTTGTAAATTATGTATTCGATCAAAAAGTTTTATAAGAGCAGTATCATATCTTTTTTGTTTAATTAATAAATTAAGATTTTTCCCCGCACTAATTTTTCCACAAGGTTTAATTCTAGTTAGACCTTCTACATGTCTTGCTACTTCTTCATCAAAAATGTTGCTAATCATTTCTTCAGTAAGTTCAGTATCTTCAATAGTGTCATGAAGTAATGCAGCTTGTAGCATTCTAAAAGTAAAGAGTTTAGGAACTTCTTTTGCTACAAATTCCGCTACCATAATTGCTACTGCGATTGGATGAGAATAATAAGGGTCACCCGATTGACGCATTTGCTCACCATGATATTTACGAGCATAATAAATACCTTTTTTAACTTCTCTAATATTGATAGGTTGTTTTACTTGGGTATTTAAAAATAAAAGCCTTTCGATTAATTTATCTGAATACCTACAGCTTACAAAATTTTTTTCCCAATACTCTATATCTTTCATAAAATCTTCCAATTCTATATATTATTTTATTGGTTTTTCTTATGATTATGTTTTTGTTTTAAAATCCAATTACTATTTATTTAAAATTATTAAAAATCTTTATATTTAATAATTTTTCTATTTTTAATGCCAAAAAATAATTATATATTAAAAATAGTTTTTTATAAAGTTTTATATGCTACCCTTAACTATCACCTACATTTTTCTCATTACAACAATCTTAATATCTTTATTTTGTCGTGATAAAAGACCTACATATTTAGGCATAGGTATTACGATTTTAGCAGCTTTTTATCAAGGTATAATAAATATTATAGGGGGGTTTAGGGCTTTATCTATTTTTACTGCTATTACTTATGTCTATTTTAATTTGCAACTAAATAAGATAATAAAAACACTTTAGGTTTTACTATATTTGCTTTTCATAAAGTTCCAGGATTCTTTGATATACTTGCTATTAATAAAGTACAGTTATCAGAATTATCTATACCATTTACTATGTATAGCTAGACCATAGTAAATAGGTACATACTATGCTAATATATATGTTATAAATAATAATAAATAAGTTATGGCAAGCAGTTACAGTTACGATTTAAGAATGAAACTATTCAAAGCTCTAGATGATGTGCTCTCAA
>JAPYLE010000259.1 GCA_027293795.1 Rickettsia endosymbiont of Ixodes persulcatus | reverse complement strand
TCTAACTCTTCTACGAAACTCTCTTCCTCCTGTTGCCATACAATTATTTGTTTTGCAAATTCTCTAGAAGTAAAATTCATACCTATTAAATCAGTTAGCTTTAAATATATCTCTTCAAAATCAATATTTTTTATTTTTTCCTGTTGCGGATAGTTTAGGGCAATTATATACTTTAATTTGTTCATTTTCGGCAATGTATTTTGCTTTTATTTTATTATTTCCAGAAAAATTTTCTTGGCAAATAATATTTATGCCGATATTAATTTTGCCCTTAATAATATGCGTGATTAGCGGCTCTATCGCAGTAGCATTTTTAACACCGTATATTCGAGATATTCCGCAACAGGAAAAAAAGTCTTAGAAATTCTAACCTTTTTTATTATTTGATCACGTGTAACTAAAGAACTTGAACAAATCGTTAGGCTGCTTACTATAAAACTCCATAAAGGAATACCGCCGACTAAGTTCATTACCATAAATTCTCTTGGTTGTCTTAATAAAAAACCGAAAAAATATGAAATTACCATTATGTGGATAAAAGGCTGAATTAAACTCCATAAAGAACCTAAAAAAGAATCCTTATTTTGTCTAATTATAGAAGATTTAACCAATAATGCTATTGCCTGCCAGTATTTTTTAGAAAAAAAATACTTTATCATTTATGAGTTTCTCCATTAGACTTCTTGCATAACGTATCTAATAAGGAGGAATTTGCAGGAAACACGGAACGCAGAACTGCAGCGTATTAGACATACGTGAGGATTCAAGTACCGGATCGACGCACAAATTACCCTTAGAAGCAACTTATACAAGAAGTCTATTATAAATTTTAAACATTTCTGATGGGGTTCCATCACCTATAATATTACCGTCTTTTAATAAAATACATCTATCGCAATTATCTTTTATAATTTCTTCTTGATGGCTTACTATTATTGAAATAGGAGTATTTTTAAATTTATTCTTCATTAAACTAAGAGATTTTTCTATAAAATAGCTATCGCCTGCCGCAAAAACCTCATCAAGTAACAAAATTTGCGGATTTTGAAATATTGATACAGAAAAAGCAAGGCGTGACAACATACCTGAGCTATAAATTCTTATCGGTAAATCAATTTTACTGCCGAGTTCTGAAAAATCTATAATCTCTTTTTCGACTTTTTTGCTATATTTATCCAGCATATTATTATATAGCATTAACATTTTTATATTTTCACGACCGGTTTGTTCTGGCTCAAAACCGACTCCCATATCTATAATTGCTGCAATATCTCCATGAACTTTTATTGTACCTGATTTTAACGGATATATTCCGACAATAATGTTATTTAAAAATGGTGAACAGAAAGATACTAAAATAGGTTTGCAGCAAAAAAGCTCTCTTTTAGATTGGATTAATAAATATATTTAATATTTATTTTATGTCACTTAGCCATTCAAAAGTATTTATAGAGATAACCGATGGTTATGTAGAAGGCATAGATACTCACAAAAGAGCTCAAGGTTTAAAACATTTTTTTTTGAAAAAAGGAGTTTCTCTTTCTCCAAATATACCCATATTAAATAATATTATTGTCGGAATACTACGAATACCGTATTCTGAAGGAGTGTTGGGATTTTCATCAATATTCATTTTAACTACTTTTACTTTGCCTTGTAATTCTTTACTGATTTCATCTATTATCGGTGTTAACATTTTGCATGGCCCACACCATTCTGCCAAAAAATCGACTAGTACTGGTAAATCCGATTCTAATAC
>JAPYLE010000258.1 GCA_027293795.1 Rickettsia endosymbiont of Ixodes persulcatus | reverse complement strand
TAAAAAAATTACTTTATATCAACAAAATTGGGAAGTTATAAAAACATCAATTCAGAACAACATTAGATGGCTTCTAGCTGATACGCAATTTTGCTAAGTGCAAAACTCCTGTTCTTGTAATACTGCATCTCCACATCCATGTTAAAACCCTGCACTGCAAGTGCGGGGTTTCTCTCCCAAATTTGGAACAATAAATGAATCAAGCAGTAAAATCGCCGGTAATTATAAATAAATACGGTAAACCCACAGTGGTTCTTATATCGCATGAAGAATATGAGAAATTTAACCAGCTTGAAGATATGTATTGGGCAAGGCAAGCAAAAAATGCAAGTAAAAGTGGTTTTTTATCAGAGAAAGAGAGTAAGGATTTTTTAGATAAGATATTAAAGGAATAGATATGACTATAATTCAATTTTTTTAGAAAGGCTTTTATCTCTTTGAATATCAAGCTTTGTACCGAATAGCGGAGAATTTTGTAAAAAATCAATAAGGGAAGATTCTTGTGAATTTTCTTTATAATTTGTTATAATACTACACAAACGTTTGTTTTCGTCTAATACCTCTAGGTTTACCTCAATTAAAGTAGTGGGAAGTAGGTGCTTAATTATTTCAGACCATTCTATTAAAATTAAATTACCGTTTAACGCCTCTTCAAATCCAAGCTCATAGATTTCTTTAGGCGATTTTAGACGATAAAGGTCGTAGTGATAAATAGTGAAGTTAGAGGCTTTGTATGTTTGGAGTAAATTAAAAGTTGGGCTTATAATGCTTGTATTTTCACCGCAAAAATATTTAATAATTTTACGACAAAAAAATGTTTTACCGGAACCAAGATCACCGTTAAGTAAAACTATATAATTTGGTTTTAAGTTTTGTGCAAAGAGTTTTGCAAGATTCTTTGTCTCTTCTTCGTTATTTAAGTTTATAAACATTTTTTAACTTGATCAATTATTTGTAAATATTGATTTTGAAAAGTGTTTGAATTAATATTTTTCACATTCCAGTTTTCGCTATTTAATATTATTATTTTAGTATTTAATTTGTCATATAGTTGTGAAGTTTGTTCATTACTTAAAACAAGACATTTGTTATTAGACCCTTTAATTAAAGCTTCTAAATTACTTATATATTGGAGGCTTTTTTGACTTTCGCTATATAATTTTGCAGTTTTAATATTAGTATTAAGAAAAAAATACTCTGCACTATCACTTAATAAAATTACGTCTTTTAAAGTAGCAAGCTCATTATTTTTAATTTCTTGTAGCTTGTTTAATTCTTTAAGTGCTGCTGAAAGGTTATTATTAATATCTTCTTGTAGCTCAGGAAACTCCTCACTAAATATTTGTGCAAATTCTTGTAATAAAATCGCAGCATTATTAAGATCAAGCCAAATATGCCAATTATCTTTTATAGTGGTTAACGATTTAATATCACTGATTTTTATAATATTTTGGCTATGATTATCAATTAATTTTTTAGTAAAACTGTCAAATTGTTCATTAATATAAATAGCTATATCCGCATTTTTAACTTTTGCTAAATCACTAGGTTTTAAATTATAATGATGAGGACAATCGCTACTAATAGCTAAACTTTCTATATCTGCTTTATCCTTAACAAGCATTGAAACGATACTAGCGATTGGCGTAATGCTTACAACTATCTTAGGCTTAGCATAACTAGCAAAGCTGAAGAATGTAAAGAATATTGATATTATGTATGTCATACCGCGACTTGATCGGCGTTGTTGCAGGTTGCCGATGTCATTCCCGCGAAAGCGGGAATCCAGAAAAGAAGTAAAGCAATTTCTATTTTTCATATTTACTCCTTTTGACTACTGGATTCCCGCTTTCGCGGGAATGACATCACACGTAACAATTCTAATTTACTAGGTTTAAAATCCTGCTCTATCCAAAAATTTTTTAGATATTCTAATTTTGCACCTATCTCTTTTTTTTCTATATTCATATTTAACAAATCATTACCGTTTACTTGGAATTTAGGACGTAACACTGTATCATATTTACGTATAAATTCTTTTACTTGTAAATAATCTAGTTTACCTATTATGCTAGCAGCTAATAAATATTCTTTATAATTCTTTTTTTCTAACCAAATTTTCTTCATATTAAATTCAGCGTCATTCAGAAAGTGCATTATTGATAATATTTGCATTGCCTCATGTTTTGAGAATTTCCAATCTAGAAAAACCTTTAAGTTTAAATCTTTTTGATTATATAATAAGAGTGCATATCGAGTAGCTAATTCTAATTTAAAATCATTTGCCTGCTCAAAAAATTTTATTTTATAATTTTGTATAGAAAATATTAGTTCTAATATTCCTATTTCAAACATAGCTTCTAAAATTTGTGCTGATCTTTTTGAAACAATAATTTTATTCATTTCGCTTTTTATTCGCTCTCGTGATAAAGTTTTTAAGCCGTATTTTAAAGCTTTACATGCTTTTAAACCTTCATTATCAAGTTGATTAGCATAATGGCTAGAAAAACGGAAGAAGCGTAGAATTCGTAAATAATCTTCTTTAATTCTATCTAGAGCTTCCCCTATAAATACAACCTTTTCCTGCTGTAAATCCTTAACCCCGTCAAAATAATCATATATCTCATTCTTAAAGGGACAATAACTTAAAGCATTAATAGTAAAATCTCGTCTTTCGGTATCTTCGGCAAAATCATTTGTGAATACTAATTTGGCATGTCTGCCGTTGCATTCAATATCTTTTCTGAGAGTTGTAATTTCAAATTTTTCCTTATCTAAAATAGCTGTAATCGTACCGAATTTTAAACCGGTCAGGATAGTTTTTATTTTAGCTCTAGACAAAATATTCATTACTTCACTTGGTATCAAAGTAGTAGCTATATCAATATCGTAGCTATCCTTTTTAAGTAGAGCATCTCGCACGCATCCTCCTATAAGTCTTGATTGTCCTTTTTCATTTAAGAGGCTCAAGATTTTTTTATATCCTTTTGAAGAAATTTTTAATGTTTTTTGTATAATTTGCATCTTTTATAATGAATATATTTTGAGTAAGATAATACAATTTCTTTGAACACATGACTATTTTAATTTTTATTGACAAAATTAATTATCATATTATATGGTAATTGCATAAAAATTAAGATAAATTATTATAACCGCTAATATTAATAATCAGTTATATTCTAATATAACAAAAACTCTAAATTTTTTAAAACCTTCTTTTTCTGATCTAATTAATTTAGCAAGGATATATAATACTGTAGGTTCAATCCCTACAGCTTGCAGGTGTTACAATGATAGGTGACAAGCTATTAGCTTTCTCATGGAGTGAAAAAATATTATATTAGCACTGGAAGCTTTTGGGGGTATATCGTTTATAAAGCTATAAGACAAATTCATGGTACCCAAATATACAATAAATATAAGCTTTTATTAGATTTGTTTTCTATTGGAAGTGCAGTAGTGATGACCAAACATGGTAAAGATATTTTTGCTAATAAATATGATACTGAAAAACTTACTAAATCTATCGGTTTAACTACTGAATTCTTTGACAATAATAAAAGTAATAGCTGGTTTGATTACTGCTTATAATGAAAGCTATAGTAAAGCTATAGCTTATATATTACATAATTATTCATCATTAATTACCAATAAAATCATTTTATATGCCTTAGCTAGCCAAGCAACAGAGGTGGGGAATTTAATACTTACTCAAAAATTTTACCAGCAAAGGAGATAGGAGGGTTAGCAATATTTTTAGCATTTAAAGAAAATAATCCTATGCAACAAATCGGCAAAGTAATACTAACTAACTTTTTTAGTTATTAATTACTTTAGGAAATAATAAAATCCAAGGAAAATTAATTAGCACTATAAAACAGGAAATTGCTCTTCAAGTAGCTAATTTAGCATTTGATGGTGAAAATCGTGAAAAGATTTTAAAAATTGAGAATATTAATACAATTGCAAATAATTTGTCTTTTGATCTTGCCATCTTAACTAAAACTCTTTTTTGTTAGATTAACATATTTTTTGCTAAGTGCGAAACTCCTGCTAGAGTTTCTTTAGAAATTTGCTGTATCTTTTCTATAAATTCATTCCTTAAACCAATATCCCTTTTGGGATGAAGATGACTTTTTTT
>JAPYLE010000257.1 GCA_027293795.1 Rickettsia endosymbiont of Ixodes persulcatus | reverse complement strand
TAAGTGTAGCCTATTGGTTTAAGATTAAGAACGAAATAAGAAAAGTTACGGGGCAATTCAAAGATATCAGTATGGCTGTAGAACACGTACTAAAGTTTATTTAACTGTACCTATTTCCTATGGTCTAGCTATAACTAAGCTATGATTTAAAATTTAGGTTCTTGCGTGTGGAAAATTAAATTAATCTATTTTTGTTCTTTTTGGCTGCAAATTATAAGATTTTTGTGAAATAGGCATAACTATTCCAGAAAAAATCTTATTAATTTTTTCCATAGAACTTAGTTACTTAAGTAGACTAAATATTTATATCGAAGTAAACAAAAAACAATATTTGATTTATTAAAAAAATTTTCAGATGTAATGTCTAATATAATAAGTGAAAAATTATAGAAGCGGCATTTGATACGTTAAGACTCTCTACTCTCTTAGAAATAGGGATTTTGGCTAAATAATCGCAGGTTTCTTCGACTAATCTTCGCATGCCTTTATCTTCCGAACCAAATACTAATGCTATTTTGTCGGAAATTAATTTATTGGTAAAGTAGTCACTTGCAGAACCTGTTAGACCTATAATCCAAAAGCCGTGTTTTTTAAGATAATTCATACATGAGCGTACGTTAGTAACTTTAATGATAGGTATTAATTCTAAAGTACCGCAAGCAGCTTTAGCAATGCCGCCGCTTTCATTCGGAGAATTATCTTGAGGTAATAGTATAGCATTTATATCAAAAGCAGTGGCACTGCGAATAATTGCTCCAATATTTTGTGTGTCTGTTATTTGATCAAGAATCGCAATTTTACATTTTGTGTTTTTTATATCTATGTCCTCTAGATTGCAAGAAAAAATTGGCTTAACTTTTGCAGCTATTCCTTGATGTGTTTGATTTTCCAGTAATTTAGATAAAATATCGTTATTAACGATTTCATAAGATCTAGTACCTATTAATTTTTTATTTGCATCAAAAATTTCCCTAGTGCATAAAATATTTTCAATTTGACGTTTTGGATTATTTAGAGCAGAAAATACAGGATGTTTCCCATACATATAATAACAATTTTTAGAATCAAGTTTTTTATTTTGCATCTTATTGAAAACCGTTAGTAATTTGTTCTTGACAGAAACTACTATTTATTATAGAAAGTTACAACTAAATAAATATGCAAGCTGCTATTTATTTATTTGATGATTCGGCAAGAAGTTTCATTAAGTCCTAATACTAACATTAAGTCCTAATACTAATTGTATATTGTATTTTACAGTGAATTAGTCTATTTAATACAGTAAAGTTCTTTGGGAGGGGTGGCCAAGTGGTCAATGGCAGCAGACTGTAAATCTGCCCGCGTAAGCGTTCGAAGGTTCGAATCCTTCTCCCTCCACCACTTAAATGGTTCAGGGAAGTACATTGTTTTATAGTCCCTTTGGTGGTTAAAACCTCCATCTTCCAGATGGAAAAGCTTTAGCTTGCCATGTGCGCCATGATGCGTTAGCATCACAAGCACCATGAGTTCAATACGTCAGGAAATTACGTACTGTTTACTATAGTCGC
>JAPYLE010000256.1 GCA_027293795.1 Rickettsia endosymbiont of Ixodes persulcatus | reverse complement strand
ATGATTTAAAGCAGTTCCTTAAGAAATTAATTATAGATTGGGGAAAATTTTCTTTGAAAGATAAATATCGTAAAACCAGATTATCTTCCTTAAATACACTAAAATTATTAACAATTATGGCTTAACTTGATGCGTATGGTATATGAAAGTGTTTAAGCTTTCTTCTTCGTCTTGTATAAGGCACTTTAACATATATAAGCATTTGATGTGTTTTGTCCGATATTTTATCTTTCTCTAAAAATGTATATAATTTATGAATAGTGCTATGTTCATCTTGGGTACTAAAAGCTTTATTTACTGCAACTGATTTATCAGATTTTGACATAAAATTATCAATAAAATAGTTTAAAGAATCTCTAAATAATTCGCTTAATTGTTCATCATTTTCAAGTTCTTCATATGATAATGATCTTGCGGTTTTTAACTTAAAATATGATTTAATCATTTCAAGAGCAGAATGTCTATCGCAGTTATTATTAAGAAGTTTATGTAAAAATATTTTATCTAAATGGGTAGGTATTATTTTGAAGTCCTGATTAATAATTTGTTGCTTGTAATAAGATAATTGACGCATAAAAACTATAACCTGTAAAACCTGCAACTAAGATAGAGTATAATATTTAGTGATTGAAAAACATGTTATGACTATTATTAAATTAATATAAGTTACAGTATTATAATATTTTTTCATTTATCAACCCGAGAGTGAAATTAATTTACTTTACTTTATTTAGTAGCATGATAAATAAAGTAAAGTAAATTTTAAAGTACTATATTAATTTGTTTCTCGCTTTTAACTTTACCGTTTGCTGGGTAATACAGTTATTACAACTATAAAAAACATTGTGATATATTAAACTTTTTTCTATCAATCCACGAAGTGTATTAAGTGGCACTTCATTTTCTTATTTATCGTATAAAGCGAAATTCCCTATTGACTTTATATATAAAACAGTGTAAATTTTTTTACAATTTAATTTTTTGTAAAGAAATCATGCTCGGCTACAAGAAAGCACAAATAAGTTTAAATAGAGTACAAAAAGAAACGATAGGATTATTATCTATAGGCACATTTCTTGAATATTTTGACCTTATGCTCTATGTACATATGGCAGTACTTTAAATGAATTATTTTATCCAAAAGCTGATGCACATGTTGCAGCACTTTATACAGCTGCTGCTTTTTGTTCAACATATCTATTAAGACCTGTAGGAGCTATAATATTTGGTTGGATAGGGGATAATATCGGAAGGAAAACTACTGTAGTTATAACTACAGCCACGATGTCTTTATCTTGTGTAGTAATGGCTACTTTTCCTACATATGCTCAAATAGGAGCAGCTGCTGCTTGGGTAATTACCATTTGTCGAATCGTACAAGGTATGTCTTGTATGGGGGAAATAATAGGTGCTGAACTTTATAACTGAAATAACTTCACCTCCTATACAATACCCAGCAGTGGCTATAATTTCAATTTTTACAGCTTTTGGAAGTTTTGCAGCTTTGGCTATTGCTTATTTTGCTATAAAATATGGTCTTAATTGGCGTATAGCTTTTTGGATAGGAGCAGTTATTGCTATTGTAGGAGCGGTTGCTAGAACATATTTGAGAGAAACTCCAGAATTCATTGACGCAAAACGTCAATTGAAAAAGAAATTAGAACAAGCTTTAGAAAAAGTTGAAGTTAATAAAAAACAATTAGAAAATAGTGTAGTATGGAAAGAAAAAGTTAGTAATAGCACTTCATTAGCTGTATTTTTATTGCAGTGTGCATGGCCAGTATGCTTTTATATTATCTATTTTCACTGTGGGAATATTATGAAGAATAATTTTAATTTTACCAGTGAACAAATTATCCATCAAAATTTTATTGTTTCAATATTTCAAATATTTAGTTTCATAATATGGACTTATTTAAGTTATTATATCTATCCCTTAACTCTTTTAAGAGTTAAAATAGTAATATTTGGCATTCTTATTCTTATTTTTCCTTATTCATTAAATATAATAACTACTCCTTTAAGTTTATTAATATTACAAGTTATACTAATTTCATTTTCTCTTAATTATTCACCTGCTATACCTATACTTTTTAAGCATATTCCAGTTTTTAAACGTTTTACGTATGCCAGCCTTTTATACGCTTTATCTAGAACTTTTATGAGTATTCTTACTTCATTCGGTTTAGTGTATTTTACTAAATATTTTGGTAACTGGGGAATATCAGTTATAACTGTTCCTATAATATTGAGTTCAATGTGGGGGTATCGCATTTTTACAAGCTAGAGAAAAAAGCTAAAAATTATCCTTAAAAGGAAAATATGTTTTCTAAAAATATATTTTGTTGTATTGGTTTAAAGCTAGATATACCTAAATTTTCGTTACATAATTCAATTAAGCAATGAGTTAAAACAGGAATATCTAAATATATAGCAAAGCTAATAAAATGTATTAGAGTTTCTTTTATTACTTTTCTAGCTTTTTCAGGTGATTTAGCTCCTAAAGTCTGTATATTATGGACTCTATCAAAAAGTTTTATAAGTGCTGTATTATATCTTTTTTGCTGAATTAATAAATTTAAGCTTTCTTCTGCACTGATTTTTCCATAAGGTTTTACCCTAGTTAAACCATCTACATGTCTTCCTACTTCTATTTTAAAAATTTTGGTGATCATTTCTTCAGTAAGTTCTGTATCTTCTATGGTGTCATGAAGTAGAGCAGCTTGCAGCATAATAGTAGTGTAAAGCTTAGGGGCTTCATCTGCTACAAATTCAGCAAGCATAATTGCCACCTCAATTGGATGTGAATAATAAGGGGCGCCTGACACTGACGCATTTGTGAACAATGATACTTGCGTGCTTAATAGATACCTTTTTTGATTTCCTCTATATCAACAGGATTTTTTACTTTAGTGTTTAAATATTCAAGTTTATCGAGTAGCTTTTTAGCGTAAACGCAAATTTCAAACTTTTCTTTCCAAGAGCTTATATCTTCCATAAAAGTTATTTCTTATTTTTGTTAATAATAGTTGATTATAATTAAAGTAAAAATTAAAAAATTACAATGACAAATAATTTTTTAACTTTAAATATATTAGTAGCTTATATTAACGAAGCTTTAGAGCAATATTTATTAGATCATAACAAGGAGTTATTCCTTGCTACTTTAAAGGAAGCTGTTATAGCAAGAGGAGGGGTAGCTAAAATATCTAAAGAAGCCCATATAAACAGACAACATATATATAAAATGTTGTCTAGGAAATCTAAGTTTTGATAATATTGGTTCTTTATAGTCCCTTTGGTGGTTAAAACCTCCATCTTCCAGATGGAAAAGCTTTAGCTTGCCATGTGCGCCATGATGCGTTAGCATCACAAGCACCATGAGTTCAATACGTCAGGAAATTACGTACTGTTTACTATAGTCG
>JAPYLE010000255.1 GCA_027293795.1 Rickettsia endosymbiont of Ixodes persulcatus | reverse complement strand
GTTGTTTAAACATCGCTTGGGTTATTTTTAAACCTTTTATTAAAGCATCAATATCTTCTTTAGTATTATTAAAGATATCAGTTTTACTGGATCTGGCTGCGCAATTTCTATGGCATCCGCTTCTCTCATGTCAGAAACATTAAAAGGAAAAACAGAAAGTTGCTCAGAAACAAGATCTAACCGATGGTTTGGAGAAAGTTGCTAAGAAACAAGATCTAATCGATGGTTTGGAGAAAGTTGCTAAGAAAAAAGATCTAACCGATGGTTTGGAGAAAGTTGCTCAGAAACAAGATCTAATCGATGGTTTGAGTCTATATCATTTATTTTTCCCCTATTAAACCTTACGTTTGAGTCTATATCATTTATTTTTCCCCTATTAAATCTTACATTTGAGTCTATATCATTTATTTCTCCCTTATTAAACCTTACGTTTGAGTCTATTTCATTTATTTTTCCCTTATTAAACTTTACATTTTCATCTATGATTTTTAGACTTGACTGATTAGCACTTATTTTCCTATCCAAATCACCTACGCTATTATTTAATTCTTCTTTGTTTACAAAACAATCGGACAATTCAGAAATTTTTAAATTTAAATCATTTTTAGAAACACAGTTCTCTTTTAATTCTTTAAATTTATTGTTTAATTCATCAAATTTTTTATTTAAAGAAGTACAATCAGATTTTACATTAATTTTTTCAAAAATTTCTTTTAGCCTCGTTTCCAATTTATTGAGATCTTGTTGATTGATACACTTATTGTCTTTTAGATTTTCTTCTAAAGTACTTATTGACGTTTTAATTTTGCTTAATTCGTTTTCTATAGAATCAATTTTTTTACAACATTCTTTTTCATCATCATCTGGTTTATCTCTATCATCTGGTCGACCTTTATAATAATCTGTAATTCCTATATCCATACTATTACCTTATTTTATTTGTAAATGTTTTTTTAGTTAGCAGCCTATAAAATTTTTTTCGTGAGAAAATCTGATCAATTAACCTAATTTAAATAAGATACGAGCACTAACATCTAACACTAAGCTAATGAATTAGCGTAGCTAAATTTCTTTAATCTTATAAATACTAATTGTAGTACCTTCTTTCGCGGGCACTTCGTTTATCATATATTCCGTAACATTTTTATTACTTACAGCATTAAATAAAATCAAATAAATATCCTTACCAATAGTTATGGCATTAGCACTCGTAAAGCTTAAACTTTTAGGATCGTCCACTTCTGGAACGAGAAATTCCCAAGTACCACCATTGTTAAAATTATATTTATAATATATGGGCTTCTTATTAAAAATTTGATTGGTAAATATAAAAATAGAATTTAAAAAAAGACAAGAAGCTGGACTTGGAGAAGTAGTCTGCAAACCACAATTTTTATTTGAATAGGCCACGATAGAACGTAAGGTAGTAAAAACTCGGGTTGCATCATCTTCTCTTGCCTGACCATGCCGTGGAATCGGATAATAGGGTCTTATATTGATAAACTCCATAATATTTTCTGGCTGTGAAGAGGAATTACCGCCGATACAAATGAATTTATCGTCATACATATGTACAATAGGTGATGTTCGCTCATGACTTAAAAAATTATGTTCAACGCGACCAGGACACTGTGTGTAACCAGGGTTTGTAAAATAGCACCCGCCAGTGAAAAGCCGTCTACTCGTATTAATACCATTTTTAAAATCCTTACCCCCAATTACCCATGGCAGTCTATCAAATACAACCAGAGACCCTCCTTCATGTAATTTATTTTCAATCGTAATATCTCTTGGATAATATCGTTTAGGATATGGAATTAATTTACCAACAAACGTAGATCTCTCGACTTCTAATTGATAAATATTTGTTTCACCTAGTAAATACCACTTTACTATATTCTCATTCAATTCATAAACTTTCGCATTATAAATAGTTTCTGGTAGCTTCGCTGAACGCTTAAGACTATTACTTAGCTTATTTTCTATAACATTATAACTTAGATGGTATAAGTACCCGCCTGCAGCACACAGGAATAAAATACGTTGGTGAGCATCAAAAAAAGTGCCTAATAATTCTAAATCGTTTAATCCTATAGGTTGATAAATATTTTTTTCCCAAACTTGATATGTAGCCTGCTTATTATCGATATACATTTCATTTAACATATAGAATCCTTTATAAAATTTTATTACTCATGTAAACCTTAAGAGAAAAATTTAG
Source organism: Rickettsia endosymbiont of Ixodes persulcatus (assembly GCA_027293795.1). GTDB lineage: Bacteria > Pseudomonadota > Alphaproteobacteria > Rickettsiales > Rickettsiaceae > Rickettsia. The sequence goes on along the minus strand of JAPYLE010000255.1, from coordinate 3,856 downwards.
TTATTCCTTGGAGTTAAGTTGGATAAATTTTATTTCTGTCTTATTCAATTTATCCATACGGTTAAATAGAACTAGATAGATATGACTACCGACTGAAACAGCCTTAATGCTAGAAAAGACTAACTCGTCAGCAACAGAATTTTTAATGGTCAAAAATTGCCAAGATAGATTTCCTGAAGAATTTACACTGCGATTCAAAAAATTATATTGATAATAAATAGGATTTTCAGCATCTGCTAAGTGTTGGTTAAAAATAAAAATTGAATTTTCATGTAAGCAAGAAGCAGTTTTAATTGAATTAATACTAAGTTCACTCAGAAATTTTTCATTACAATTGTGATTTTTTTCTAACATTCTAGTAGAACTTTCAGCATAAAAAAAACTATTTAAATTAATGTGCTCAACAATATTTTCCTTATTTAATTGATTTCCTCCAATACATATAATATCTTGGCCGATCACATAAACAATTGGCCTTTCTCTTTTCTCTGCTAAAAATAAATGCGCTACTTGACTTTTTATTGGTATTTTAGTTGCATTATCCGCGTCCTGTAGCCAGCGCGTTATAGATAAAAGTCTACGCGATGTATCAATTGAACTATTAATTTTTCCACCGATAATCCATGGATACTGCCCAAAAACGATTAGGCTAGCACCTTCATGATCTCTTTGCGAATCATGCTGCTGAAGTGGATATATCGTGTCATCAAACGGAGTAAGACTTAAGTTTACTAAGCTATTAGTAAGTTCTTTTTTTTTCAAAACTAATTGCCAAATAGTTTTTTTTCCTAATAAATACCAATATAACCTTTTTTCTGTTTCTTTATAAAGAACCGCTTCATAAATTTCTTCAGGTAAATTTGCTACTAATTTAAATTGACTAAGTTCGTTAGAACGAATGTTATATTGTGAAACATACAACTGCTTCTTTATAGAAGAACTTATAAAATAAAGACTATCACAACCATTAAAAGCAATACCCATTAAGTCTAAACTAATCGTTTCTTCATAAGATAATTTGCTCTTAAAAATCCGGCTACAATAACTAATAGGAATATTTGAAAAATCCTCTTTTAGATCAATTTCGATAGAAAACTCTTGAATATCATCTTCTGTAATATCTATTTTTGTCTCAATTACATCCTCTTCGATATCGTCATTGTCATCAATTGAGATGTCATCCTCACCCGGATCAACCTCTTCATCATTATTATCGCTAACTCGGCTTTTCCACTTAGTTTGCAAAGCGTTAGATTCGTCACTTGATATAAATTTTATATTTTTATCGTCTGCTGCCATTTTTTTCCCCATTTTTAAATAGTTTTAACCTTTACAATTATCATTACGTATATCTATTACAAACAAAGACAAAAAAGTATACTTTTCATAAAGTTAACTTAACTGTCTTATTTATTTACGCTTGTTTTTAACTTCATTAACTATTTTTTTTATTAAGATAATTAATTTATCATTAAAAATTTAAAAAAAAAAAAAAATTACATATAAAGTAAATTTTAAAAAAAAACTACTACTACTGCTACTGCTACTGCTACTGCTACTGCTATAATCACGTTATTCCATTAAAATTATAATTTATAAAGTTAATTTACTTATCTATTATTAATCTAATTGATTCCATTACCAACTATTTATCCGCAAATGATCTTTTTACCCTTGATAGTTAACAGCTTGGAGAAATAATGAAATCTGGTAGTATTAAGCGGTCAAGTTTATGGAACAACCTAAATCCTAGGTTTATAAAATTTACATTTTTAAGTAAGTACGGTATATTAAAATGCTAGGAGAGGATATTTTTTAGTAAAAAACCCATCATAAAAAACACATAGGTCAATACACTCATACAACCTATTTAAAACTATGAAATACTTCGTTTGTCGATGGATACCTCAAACTATAATACGCGGAATTTACTATTTTTTAGATAGAATTTTTTATAATTTTTATTATCGGTTTAATCAAACTATACAAGTTATCATTCCCAATAAAACCTTGTTAGATCCAGAATATAAGACCTTAGCTGTTTTTGCTATTTATCAACCTAAAGGCCTCTCTTTACTTATTAAAAGAACAATTAGTTATCTATTTAACCATAAAATAAAAATTATTATTATCGCTCCTCACCCTATAAATAAAAAAGATATTCAATTTTTAATAAAAAATGAATGTATTCTTTTAAAACGTTTAAATTTTGGAAGAGATTTTGGTGGATACAAATATGGCATACTTTATTTATTAGCCAATCCAGATTTATTAAAACCTTTTACAAAGATACTTTTGCTAAACGATGGAATAGTTTTTCCAGTAAAAGAATATTCCAACACCTTAGAAAATTTATTAAAGTACCCTCATAATGTAGTTGGTCTAGCTGAAAATTACGAATACCGCTGGCATATTGGATCTTATTTTATTTTATTTAATAAAAATTTCTTACTTAGCCAACCATTACAAATTTTTTGGAAATCCTATAAACCTTATTCTTCACGCTTACATACGATAAAAAAAGGGGAAATCCTGCTAGGACAAACGATTAGTAAACTAACGGACTCTTACAAAATTGTTTATAGTGGTAATGCGTTACTAACTGCTATAAAAAACAGCTCTCCCTCTCAATTAATACAATTACTACCGAATGATTTTTTAATAAAAAATTCTTTATTACCAAATATTTTTTATTTAAAAAAGTATATTAATTATAATATACTCGGAAAACATATTGAAACTCAGTCTCTTCCACATATTTTTTCTCTTATATTAATAGAATATCTAGATTGCTTTTTTATAAAACGCGATATTTGTTATAGAGGACTTTATTCAATTTCTTATGTTATCCATTACCTTAATAGTATAAGCAAAAACAAAGATTTGATAGAAGAGTTTAATATTGATCTTAAAAATAAAGGGTCAACTAGTTCAATGCCATTTTTTAAAAAAATACTTTGTATCGCCGGCGTTATTTAAATTAAACTATAATTTTTAACTATCTGTCATTTAGCTTATTTTATTTATCAGCCTGAATAATATTATCTGACCCAAGTCCTGACAAGCTGGCTGCTGCCGTATAAATATCGGTTGAGTAATGCAAAAGCAAGATACTGTTTTTTTCTCTGAAAAGTTAGTTGTATTCTCTGGCGTTAGGGCTTATCCGGCGCGTGTAAAATGCGCAACGCTAGCATGGCATACTTTACACGCGGCTTTATTCAAATCTTGAGTTTCATAAGCGTTATCGTCATAACTAAATTGCATGCGCCAACTATCCTTACCAACTTTCTTCGCATTAAATAATGCGTTCACGCGTAACGAATGTCTAGCCTTTAAATCTCTAGATACTCGCTTAAATTCCTCAGGCGTAAAATTAGTTGCCTTATCATTTTTTATCCGCTTCGATAATAGTTCTTATCTTAAGACTAGGACTTTTAATCGCAATATCAGTAATAAGCAGGCCGCATTAAATAGCTATCGTTTTTATAATCAAGCTAATATAGGTAGAATAATGTAGTGTTTTCTCCCAAAACAAAATAAATATCATCATGGCAAGCGAATGTAATGAGCGTGGCTATCCAGGTTACGGTATTTTCTAGATTGCCGCGCGCTCCGCACTCGCAATGACGAAGGAAAAATATCGTCATGGCGAGCGAATGTAATGAGCATGGCCATCCAGGTTATGGTATTTTCTAGATTGCCGCGCGCTCCGCACTCGCAATCTGAAGTATCCCCACGAATTTTAGTTAATCGCATGTAACTCTCTTTCAATAATTGAAGGCAAGTTATCAAAATCAAAAAACAATTCATGAAGTTTATTAAATTCAACAATTAGCTTTCCCAAATAAAAATATGA
>JAPYLE010000254.1 GCA_027293795.1 Rickettsia endosymbiont of Ixodes persulcatus | reverse complement strand
AGAGCTTTGAATAGTTTCATTCTTAAATCGTAACTGTAACTGCTTGCCATAACTTATTTATTATTATTTATAACATATATATTAGCATAGTATGTACCTATTTACTATGGTCTAGCTATATTCCCCAGTAATAGGATCTTCTAGCTCAACATAAATTTCACGCTTTTCATTAAAGTCATACAAAAAATTAAAAGCTTCCTGAATATATTCCTTGTCGTCTTTCTTAACCCAAGCCGCTTGGATTTTATAGTCTTTTGCAGCATCGGTATGCTTTTTATCATCATCCATAAAAAATACATTTGCTCTATTCGTTATTTTCAGTATTGTTCATCACTTCTCTAATATAAGGTACTTTATTACAAAGTTTTATCTCTTCATCACTCTTAGCAGGTAAACCTGTTTTTATATATATTTTTTACCGTTTCTTCACCTAATAACTGTTCTAATGCATATTTTACGGCATCAGGATAAGCATTAAATGATGCTATAGCTATTTTATGACCGGATTGATATAATATTTTTAAAAAGACGTACTAATTGTTCTTCATTTTTCCAACCTAAATTATCATTATCTAGAAATCTCTCCATTAGCTCTATAGAGAATTTTTGCTCAAGCCTAGCCATCTCTTTAGCACGTTCATCATATGAGCTAAAAAAGCGATTTTGTATATTTCGCTCTACTATAAGCCTACTACCCGCTGCCCGATATAATGCGAATAACCCTTAATTAAAGTTCCATCAAAATTAAATATCAACCACTTTCATCTGAAAGATGAAAGTTTGTTTTATAGCGACTAGAAGTCGCATATGAAGCTAAAGCTTATGCGACCCGTATGTGCAAAATCATGTCTGGCTCATGTGTACCAATATGCCTAATGATACTCCTCGCAGCTCTGCTGCGAGGAGTATCATTTTTTTTAAAATTTGTTGCAGCTAAAATTTATGCCCTACATCTAAAATTTTAGAAATATTTTCTTGAATTTATAAAGAACCTTGAACTAATAAAATTTAGTATATTATTTGCTTCAAGTGAAGGGTTAGCTCCAAATTTCAGCAAATTTTTAACTATTTTATTATATTTATCCATTTGAGCTTGAAATAATATTTTGATTATTTGGATTATTAGCAATAAGTTGATATTTATTGCAGAATATAAAGCAGTATGATTATCTTGACCAAGATCATTAATATCTAAACCTACCGACCTACCGGCTTTAATTTTTCGATTTGTGTCTTACGGAACTCATCAGAAATATGTGATTCCATTAAAACACGGAAAAAATTATGAATTTGTGCTTTCTCAGCTGAAACAAATTTATTCATTATTTAAGGATTATTATGAAACATTCCTATTACCTTAGAGCTATTACTCCAAACTCCCTATTCAAACATAGTATTACCATTTGCATCTTTCTTATCCTAATGAGTTTCAGGAATAGAAATCATTTTTTCTAATATCTGTAATGTAATATTTTCTAAACCATTTTTAACATTCTGATCTTGTTGGTTAGGTATCAAGCTGCAAAGAGTTTCAAAAATATTAAGGTTATTGTTAACATCATTAATATTAGTTCCGTTTAATAAGCCGGTATTTGTTGTATGTTTTGTATATTTCCTGAATTTAGTAATTGAAAAGGTGTATACATAAAAAAAGCTCCAAAATTTATATTATATTTTACAATAAAATTACCATAAAACATGGTTTTTTCATTTACGCTTTTAAAATATATAAAAAGTTACTAAATATCAATAAATTATTAAATTTAATACCAAGGTGCTAATAATAGCTCTATGCTAATCCCTTTAACGTTAATACCAGATTCTTTAACGGCAAGATGTTTTTCTTCTCTAATTAAAGCGATTGCTTTATTACGGTAACTTGAGCATATTACGCCGATTTTATCGTTATATGCGAGTATTTCTTCATCTTTAACTAATGAGGATAAAGCTTCATCTGCTATAACTTTATATATCTTTCTTCTTATAACCCATTGATATTTAGCTCTTGAAATGACTTCTTGTCCTACATAACAACCTTTATCGTAGCTAATCCCGTTTAATTCTTCACCGCCGTATAAAATCGGGATGGATTTACCGAAAGATAAATCTTCTACACCGTCTATTATTGCAAAATTATATTTATCTTCTAGGTATATTGGATTCCCGCCTTCGCGGGAATAACATAAAGGGTCGAGGGTATCTTTTAATGTTCCATTTACTATTGAACGAAAACCAAGCTTAGTATAGCGAGGATCACGAGATGTAACTAGCGTTTCTATATTTAATTTTTGATGTGAGTAGATAACTTTATATTCGTCACTGCAGTCTATTATTTGTATTTTGGAACGAAATTTATAGAAATTTAAATGATCTATCAAAACAGCTTTATTACTTTTATCAATATCAAGGTAAATTTCCTCAAAGTTATGAATATACACAAAAAAATCAAATAGGTATCTTCCTTGGTTGTTAAGTAAATAAGTATAACAATATTGACTTTTATTTATATCGTTAGTAACAAGATTTTGTAGGAATTTTACTGAATCTAAACCTATTATTTTAATGACCTCTCTATCACTTAATATTTCATACATAATTATAATATTATTGACTTTATACGTTCCTAACTACTATACTCTAAATTTATATAAATTAAACTTAATAATCATGAGATGTTCATCTTACTGTACTTCTTCCGAATATAAGATGAGTGATCTAGTTACTAATTTAAAAAAAGATTGCTCAAGAACGCTAAGCTTAACTGATTGTGCAAGAGCATGAGAAATAGAGAGTTTAACAAAAACCGATTTATCAGCTAAGATTATTTTATTTTTTTCTTCATCAATAAAGGTTTTCTCGACTTCCGTATTATATTCAAAATAAATATAATCTGATACCGGTTCTTTAAGCTTATTTACCGTTACTAAATCAGTATCGCTTAAAACTATTTTTTCTTGAATTTCATCACCGCCCCAAATAGTTACGCAACCAAACGGAAAGAGAAATATCTCTATAAAATCAGAATCTTTATTTATCTCTTTCCGAATATATAAAACATCGTTAAAATGTTGAGGTTCAAGACATAGAAATACGGCAAAATATAATGAATCATCGTCTTAATATGATTCATGAGCTTTTAGACATTCTTTCAAACGATCTTAATTATAAACATTCTGCCAAACTTGAGTGGATCATTATTATTTTAATCGGTCTTGAAGTTGTTTTATCTTTATCTCATACTAATCTTTTCTTAAAAATTATCGGAGCTTTATAGAATCGCTTCTATGCAAATTATCGATAATCAAAAAACATTAGAAGAAGTTTGTAAACAGTTAGCAAGTAAGACATGCTTAAGCATAGATACGGAATTTGAGCGTCGCTATACTTATTATGCTCAGCTTAGTATAATTCAAGTTAAAGCAGAAAATTATTGCGGAATAATTGATGCATTAAGCAATTTGGATATGAATATTTTTAATAAGCTGCTTGTAGACAATAATATTACTAAAATATTTCATGCTCCTCGTGAAGATTTAGAGATTTTCTATAATTTGTTTAAAACACTACCTTCTAATGTTTTTGATATACAAATTGCGGCAAATATTTGTGGATTCGGTAAACAACTAAGCTATGATGATCTTTGTTATAAACTATTCGGTATTGCTATTGATAAAACTCATCAAAAATCTGACTGGCTAAAACGCCCTATCACTAGTGATATGTTAAATTATGCTATGTTAGACGTGGAGTATTTATATAAGATATATAAAGAGTTAAATAATATAATTATTAGAAATAATTTAGTTAATAAATATCAAACTACTCTTAGTTCTTTGTTAGACGTTAGAAATTATAAGGTTGGGCCGAAAGATGCTTGGAAAAAAATAAAATATAGAAGTAATGATGAGAGCTTTAACCGTAAAATTCAAATACTTGTAGCTTATCGCGAAGAGAATGCACAAACTATAAATATTCCTCGTAAGCATTTTATTTTAGATGAAGATTTAATAAAGCTTTGTAAATACCCGCCGGTAACAAATAAAGATTTTAAAAATCTAAATTTAAAAAGCAAATATTTGCATAAACAAAAATATAAAGATGAAATAATAAGTTTGTTTAATAACTTTTTGGTCATGTTATGATATTATTATAGACCTTATTGTAGGGCTTCTATGTCATTCCCGCTTTTGCGGGAATGACATAAAGAGCATTTTTCAAGCCATGCAACAATATTATAAATCATACCGAGATCACAAATTTAAGCTTACGATCCTGAGATTCAACCGGAAAATTATCGATTAATTGTTCTTTTAAACAAACTCCGGCGGTTAATATATTTCGGTTATTATTTAAATATCGATCAAAATGTCCTTTGCCGTATCCAAGTCTATAACCATCGCTACTAAATGCAAGACCTGGGATAATAACTAACTCAGGAATAAAAAAATCATTATTTATAGGCTCAAAAGTTTTAAAATCACCTAAAGCCAATGAGTCATTATAATGATAAGGACAATATTTTATCTCATTTTTTATAATTTTCGGTAGAAAAAATTTTATTTCAGGATGTAAGTTTGTTATTTCAAGTAAATTAATTTCATATTTTAGAGGGTAATAGAGACCAACGGTTTGGATTTCTAACTCCTTTAATAAATGGCTAATTTTACTTATTAAGGAGTTTCTTACTAAGCCGGAAGTAATTTTTTCTTGGTTTTTTATTAAAAGATGCTTGAAATAAAGACGCAGCTCTTGCTTGTTCATTATTACTGTCATTCCCATACTCCTCTATGTCATTCCCCGCTTTCGCAGGAATGACATTGCAATATCACATATTGATCGTTCTTTTATCCACACTAAGAGCCGCTTCTTTTATAGCTTCGCTTAATGTTGGGTGGGCGTGGCAGGTTCGTGCTATATCTTCCGATGCTGCTCCGAATTCCATATAAGCGGTAAGCTCGGCAATTAATGTACCTGCATCGGCTCCTATAATATGTGCTCCTAAAACCTTATCGGTTTTACTATCGGCAAGAATTTTAACCATACCTTCTGTACTACCGATCGCTCTTGCTCTACTATTTGCTAAAAACGGAAACTTACCGACTCTATAATTAATGCCTTTTTCTTTTAGCTGCTCTTCCGTTTCACCGACACTTGCTACTTCAGGATAAGTATATATCACGCTTGGAATCAAATTATAATTCACATGCCCTGCCTGCCCTGCCATAATTTCCACGGCAGCTACGGCCTCTTCTTCGGCTTTATGAGCAAGCATCGCTCCTTTTACAACATCACCGACTGCGTAAATATTTGAAACGGCTGTTTGGAAATGATCATTAATCTCAATTCTACCTTGCTTATCCGTAATAATACCAACAGACTCAAGCCCCAAATTTTGCGTATAGGCTTTTCTGCCTACTGCCATTAATACCAAATCGCTAGTTATTACCGAGCTTTTACCGCCCTCCTCTATTGTCAGATTTACTTTTCCTGATTTTACTTCTGCGGATAATACTTTAGTATTTAGTTTAAACTCTATACCCTGCTTTTGCTGTAACTTCATAAATTGCGTAGCAATTTCTTTATCAAGCATAGGTACAATGCTCGGTGCATACTCAACAACCGTTACTTTAGCTCCTAGGCGATGCCAAACCGAACCGAGTTCTAAGCCTATATACCCCCCGCCGACTACTATTAAGTTCTCAGGTACTTTAGAAAGCTTCAAAGCACCGGTAGATGAAACAATAAATTCCTCATCAATTTTGATATTCGGTATTTCTATGACGCTAGAGCCTGTAGTAATTAAGATATTTTTAGCTTTAATTTGCTCATTATTTACTTCAACGATATTGTTAGAGATAATTTTAGCTTCACCTTTTATCCTAGTAACCTTATTCTTGGCAAATAGACTTTCTATACCTTTTGTAAGATCAAGAACTACCTTATCTTTATTAGCAAGCATTTTTTGTAAGTCTAATTTTACCTCTGCAGTAATACCGATACTTTCAAAATACTTTAAAGCTTCTTCATATTTTTCAGAGGAATTAAGTAAAGCTTTTGATGGTATGCATCCTATATTTAAACAAGTGCCGCCAAGAGTATCGTTTTTCTCAATGCACGCTACTTTCATATCGAGCTGAGCAGCTCTAATACTGCCTGTATAACCTGCTGGACCGCTACCTATTACCACTAAATCAAATTCTTGCATATTTTTACCTTATATTATTATTGTCATACCGTGGTCAAGCCACAGTATCCAAAAAAAAATTAAAAAAGACTGGATCCCGCGATCAAGTCGCGGGATGACAATTGTATTTTCTAAGCCACACGGGAATGACATAAACCATACACCACTATTATCTCTATAACAACTTTAATCTTATACTATTCTTATTTGGTGAAGCAATAAAACTAATTAAATTAATATTATCTTCAAAAGTGTTTGTATAATTTTGTAGTAAAGAGAGAATCTTTTTAGAAATAGCGTAATTATGATGAAGATTCAGTGAATTTGACTCACCGATATTTTTTATTTCTCTCATTAAAGCTAAAGGATTATCAAACTCAAGGCTAATATTTTCATAATCAACAATTACTTCGGCAAATCCTGCCTGCGAAAATAAAATCGGCACATGATCAAAATGAATAAAAGGAGAAATATGAGGAGAATGTTTAAAATTACTTGTTATTTCTGCCTCTATCAAAACTTTACGTAAGTTTTTTAGACTATCACCACCGACAAAATTACCGATAAAAATGCCCTCAGGTTTTAAAAATGTTCTAATATTAGATAGAAAGCGTTGTACATCATTTATCCAGTGTAATCCTAATGAATAAACAGTTAAATCAAAAGAATTCGGAGAAAATTCTAAATCTTCATCATCAATTAATAACTTACGATCATGATTAAATGAATCAAGCAACAAAGGAGACATATCTGTTGCGGTAATATCGGCATTTTGATAAGCATCTTTTAGTAAACCTGTAAGATAACCGCACTTTGCAGATATTTCTAGAATATAAGAAAAATCGTTATTAATCAGCTTTAACCTATCAATTATGTCACCCTCCGCATGCTTGATAAATAAGCTGTTACTTATTCCCTCTACCGCATTATTTCGGTGATTTTTTAGTTTTGATCTGTTGAATATATAATTCTCTCAATTTATCTTGTATTTTTTCTTCTAGAGTATTTGCCTCTTTTATCGGCTGGTAACCCAACTGATCATTTTTTAGCCAACTATTTTGGATAAGTTTTCTCTGTCTTTCGGTGTGAATATCATCACCTTTAACTCTATTTAGCTCTTCAAAATTATCCTGAATACCGATAACTACAGGCTTCGTATTTTTATTAGGCGATAAAAGCTTTGAATCCCACCAATTTTTATCTAGAATATAAATTTCTTTAACATAAATAACCCTGTATATTACTATAGTTAATATAAATTAATTATTTCTAAAGATATTATCTTTATATTTCTTTCTATAATATATTTTATAATTCTCATTCTTCATATCATTAAACCACTGCTCTTGTTGTTTTTTAATATGATAATTTAAGGAATTAGATTTGCTATTACTAGTTTGGAAATTATCTTCACAAAATTTTAAAAAACCTGAAATTAACATTTCGACTCCATTAGTCTTAGATTTTTTCTCAAGAAATTGCATAGAAAAATTAGCAGGATTATTATGTTTTAAATAAAATTGCTTATATTTCTCATGAATTTTATTTTCTTTTTTTATTTGTTGTTCTGAAAAAGATAATTTTTCTTCTAATAATTTATGAATTTCGGTACAATCGCTCCAAGGTAATTTTATTATTACCTGCTCTTCCTGATATTCAAAATTTTCCTGAATATTGTTAAAATCAGCATTTGCTTTTACCGCACTTACTAATATTAAAAAATATGCTATTAACTTAGGTTCTATGAACAAAAATTTTAAATAATCTATTTTAGCTCTTTTTAGCTGCAAATTATAAGATTTTTTTGAAATAGGAATCGCTATTCCTGCAAAAATCTTATTAATTTTCGCATAAAAAGAGCTAAAATATAAATATTTAAAATTTTTGTTCATAGAACCTAATATTCATAAATTTAATTAATTTTAGCAGGAATCGGTATCATAATACTACTTCTGTATCTTTTATTGCTACTAAAAAGTGACTTTTTTTGAACTTTGTTATTATTTACCGAAATTTTATCTTCTAAAACCCCTTCATTATTATTTAGATAAGCATGTAAGGATGCTTTATAAAGTGCCATGTTACTTGCTATTTTAACTACATCTTGCTTATATTTAAACCCTAAAGCATGAGTGGCTGAGTGGTAATGTGCTATCGCTTTGTGCCAGCCCCCTAGTTGATCATATTTTGAACGCAAGAATTTTGCACCGTAACTAATGTTATTATTTGGATCAAATGCCTGTTCAAGAGAATTAAAAGCTCCTAAATGATGTCGTAAGTTAATCTGCATGCATCCGACGTCAATACTCTCTCGCCCTTTTATAAGCTCTATTCTAACAAAACTTACGGCTTTTCTTTTACTGTTAAAATAATAGCCTTTCCCTTCGACATTTACCGTCCAAGGCCATACTACTCTAATTTTATGGGTTGTATGTTTTTTACCCGATTCTTTTAAAGCTATTGAATGTAGTGTATTAGAGGGGATATTAAATTTTTTTTCAAAATAAGGAAAAAGCTTAGAGCATTTAAAGGATTCAGCTATTTCAGGATCGGCAATAGCTGGCTTAGAAAAGAAAGGAAAGGAAAATAATAGGGTTATTGTGGTTATTGTGTCATTCACCCACTTTCTTATGTCATTCCCGCGAAAGCGGGAATCCAAAAAAAAATTTATAATATATTTTGCCTTGACGTTTTTGTTGGATCCCGTGGCGGGGCCACGGGATGACATATTGTTGTTCCAAACCATACCGGCAACGCTAAAATAACTTAAGTTACAATAAGATAAATTAGCGTATCATAACTTATCTTATGAGGCAAGGAAAGTTATGATATTATTAGCTTAGATCGTTAATATCAGAATTATTTTCAGCCACACCTAACATTTTTAATATTTGAGTTAGCTCTATTTCTATTGGATCTAATATAGCTTGTTCACTTATAACTTCCGTAAAATATTTTGATATTGATTTATTTTGCTGAAAAAAATATTTCTTCGTCTATTTTTGAAGTTATTACACTACTCCATCTTACGTCAATTTCTTTAAGCCATTGATATGTATTATTAACATCTTCATTATTTCTATAATAATCAATACAATCATTTAGTAACATGTGAAATATTGTTGCTTTTAATAGATCACTTTTAGTTGCCGGTAAATTTGGGGCGGGGCAAGTAACTCTAAGTATTTCCTTACCTTTTATAATAGCCTCATTATTATTTTTTGCTTCTTTTGAAGCCTGTTCTAAGGACAATAAACCTTGCCTTAATGCTACATTATCAATATCATTAGCTTCAATAAGCTTTCTAATTTCGATAAGTATGCTCAAATAATCTGTTGTCTCTGTGGTTCTATTGCATCTTTTTTTAATTTTTCAATCAAAGACTCTTTCGCAAATATATATCCTTATTTAAATTAAATTCAAATCTCAAGAAAATATGGGTTTTGAATTTTTGAAAACGGAGATATATAGAATTGGTAAAATTTTGTCAATAAAATATAAGATTTTTGTGTAGAAATTATTAATTCTTTTTAAGAAAAAGCAAGCTATCATAACTTCTCTTATGAAACAAGGGGAGTTATGATATTTAAGACATAAAGACTTAATCTAAATCTGAACTAGAATCTTCAAAAATTGTTCCAGCTGCTACAACGTCAATTTCTGGGTTAACTACAACAACCGGATTAGGATTTACTTCTATATTAAAGTTTTCTTCATACCATTTTATATATGTTTCTGCTGCTGCTTTTAATGGATTTAATGGTTCTCCACCAAACATATACAGGAGTTTCGCACTTAGCAAAAAATATGTTAATCTAACAAAAAAGAGTTTTAGTTAAGATGGCAAGATCAAAATGTAGCAAAGACTTATATAAATCATTTTTACAAGCAAGTAGCGTAAGATATAGTGGTAAAGCA
>JAPYLE010000253.1 GCA_027293795.1 Rickettsia endosymbiont of Ixodes persulcatus | reverse complement strand
GACTATAGTAAACAGTACGTAATTTCCTGACGTATTGAACTCATGGTGCTTGTGATGCTAACGCATCATGGCGCACATGGCAAGCTAAAGCTTTTCCATCTGGAAGATGGAGGTTTTAACCACCAAAGGGACTATAAAATTATTAAAAAATTTAAAAGTTCCGATGATCCTGAAATTTTAATTGTAGTTTCAAAATTACTAACTGGTTTTGATGCACCGCGTAATGTTGTTATTTACATATGCAAAGAATTAAAAGAGCCTGGTCTTTTACACGCAATTGCTCGTGCAAATCGTCTATTTGAGGAAAAAGGGAAAGTTAAAGAATACGGTTACATAATTGACTATGTAGGGTTATCGAATAAGTTAAAACAAGCACATCAAATTTATGAAAATTACGGTTAAAACAATTTTGATAAAGAAATTTAGAAGACACTATATTTTTTGTAGATGATAAGTTAAAAGAACTTTTTCCGTTACTGCAAGAAATTAAAAATATTTTTATAAATATGCCTAACGATTTGGATTTTGAACAGCTTGAACAGCATTTAGCCGATGAAGCTATACGCAATAAGTTTTATTTCTTGTTGAATAAATTTAAAAATCTGATGTCTATAGCCTCTAACTCTAATAAATTATCTGAAGTTTCTTCAAAAGAACTACAGAATGAATTAAAAAGATTTAATAAGCTCAAAGAGATAGTGGAAAAGCGTTATAAAGAAAAACCGGATAAAAAATATATACCAGTCAAATAACAAAGTTGTTTGATTAGTATGTTATTGCCAGTCATATTACTAAGACTGAAGTGGTTAACATTTTTGACGATGAAATGTTTGAAAAATTTATTAAAAGAACAAACATCACGGTCGTGGATATGGCTAATCAAATACATACTATTAAGGATTATATCAATATCGATCCTGCCTTTTATCACAAATTTTCTACCCTTATAAATAACACAATAATGCAGCATCATAATAAACGTTTATCGGATAGTGATCTTTTAAATAGAGTTAAAAAAATAAGATCTGAATTTAAAAATGATGTGCCGAGTGAATTAGACAACAACAAAACAATAATGGCTTTTTATAGAAAATCCAGGAGTTTCGCACTTAGCAAAAAATATGTTAATCTAACAAAAAAGAGTTTTAGTTAAGATGGCAAGATCAAAATATAGCAAAGACTTATATAAATCATTTTTACAAGCAAGTAGCGTAAGATATAGTGGTAAAGCATT
>JAPYLE010000252.1 GCA_027293795.1 Rickettsia endosymbiont of Ixodes persulcatus | reverse complement strand
ACTAATAATATTTTGTACTTTTATGCTACTTACATTAGATGTATTTGCTCTTACTACCTCACGACCTTTAGGTCGAGACCCACGTCTAAGAATTATGACTTATAACCCTGACGATGTTTTTAAATTTACAGGATATTACGGCTATCAAGCAAGTATCGAACTAGCAAGAGATGAGGAAATAGTAAGTATTTCTATGGGAGATACTACTTCATGGCAGATAGTGCCTGCCGGTCATAGGATTTTTATCAAACCGATGGAACCGGATGCTACTACTAATATGACTTTAATTACTAATAAACGGACTTACTTCTTTGAACTATATGCTGCAGAAACACTCGATATACGTGACCCTGAAATGGTCTTTAACGTAAAGTTTCTTTATCCGGATGACGAAAATGACAATATGAGCGGTCATATGCAAACTTTTTCTGCTTCCTTGGCAAGTCCTGATCTTACTCATCCTGAAAAATATAACTTTAATTACTATATTAGCGGCAGCGAAGAAATAGCTCCTATTAAAATTTTTGACGACGGCGAGTTTACCTATCTTCAATTTAGGGATAAAAACGCTGAAATTTCCGGTATTTTTGCCGTAGATGATTCACTTCGAGAATCTTTAGTAAATTATCGCCTTGCTCAAGATAATCCTAATGTGGTAATTCTTGAACAGGTTTTTCCTAAGCTCGCTATACGTAAGGGCAAAAAAGTCACATGCGTATTTAATCAGTCTTTCAAAGCGTACTAGTAATGTCGCATTTAATATATTTCTTTACCTTGATTTTACTAACTAACGGCTTATTTATAATGCTTACAACCCGTAATTATGTTCATAAAATTATCGGGCTTGGGATCTTTCAAAGTTCGGTATTAGTATTTTATTTAAGTCTTGGAAAAATTAAAACAGGCGGTGTACCTATTTTACAAGAGGGTATCACTACTTACACTAGCCCTTTGCCTCATGTATTAATGTTAACTGCTATAGTAGTTGGGTTTGCTACTCTTAGCGTAGCTTTAAGTTTAATATATCAAATTTATAAACATTTTGGTACAATATCAGAAAGTGAAATTAATTTTGATAAATGATTTTCTCAACTATGTCATTCTCGATTATGTCATTCCCGCAAAAGTGGGAATGACATAGGAGTATAATATAAGTTTTGAATAAAGTTCCATGATCCTAGCTAACCATTTCCCTATCATACAAATATTACTTCCCTTATTCGGGGCTTTACTCTCAATAATATCTTTTCGCTTTACTACCTTTGCACGAGTAATTACTACAGTTTGCATTTTATCTAGCCTTTTGGTCAGTATTTATGGATATAGCATTATACAAAATACGGAACTATCTTACACCATGGGAGAATGGAGTTCAAAAATAGGAATAGAATATCGACTAAATTCGTTAAACCAAGCTATTATTATTTATCTTAATCTTGTCTTATTATTCTTTTTAGTTTTTTGTCATAAGATTACTAATCAAACAATCTTAAAATATATTAACAACAATAGAAAATCTTTATTTTACGGTATATTATTATTTGCCCACACCGGCTATTTAGGAATGATTGCTACTCACGATTTTTTTAACCTATATGCATTTATAGAGATTTCGGCACTTAGTAGCTATGTCTTAATAGCACAGGGAGCTAATCCAAAATCTTTAATTGGAGCTCTTGATTATTTAATCATGGGTAGTATCGGTGCAACTCTTATTCTTATATCTATAGGATTTTTACTAAGCATTACAGGCAGCTTAAATATGTACGATGTTGCAGCTTATTTGCAAGAACATCCTAATTCTCGTATAACTACTATAGTCATCGGTTTTTTCTTAATAGGTGCTATTTTAAAAACAGCTTTTTTTCCTATGCATTTTTGGATGATGAGAGCTTATAATAACACGGCTTCAGTTATTTTAGTATATTTAGCAGGGATTTCTACTATAATAGGAATATATATAATATATAAATTTACTTATATTATTATAGGCTATGAGACAATTAAAACAGCCATTACAAATTTTATAAGACCTACCGCTTTAGCTACTCTTATTATAGCCCCGTATTTTGCTTACCAGGCAAAAGACTTCAAGAATATTATAATTTATTCATGTTTTACTCAAATAGGTTATGTATTCCTATTATATGTTACCGGTGGCGGTATAATACTTTTACCAAGCTTATTACTTGCAGATAGTATAAATAAAATAACTCTTTTCTTGATAGATGCTTATAATGAAAGCTATAAAAGAAATCCTAACAAAGTTTTAATAATAATTGTTATTATTTGCAGCTGCGGCTTACCTGTCAGCCCGTTATTTTTTATCAAAGTAAATATTCTTGAATTATTATTAACGCAAAATCTACTATTAGATTTTATTATAATTTTACTCAGCTCCGTAGGATCATTATGTTACCATTATAAAATGGTGAAAGTTATTTTTTGGAAGAATTAATTAACCTTTGACATTCTGGTACAATATATTATAATTAATTAGACAACAGACCAGTTAATTATATGTATAATTCTATTACAGCCTTCGGTGCTAAAACTCATTTTTCTAAATTATTAGATCGTGCTAGTAAAGGTGAAGAAATTCTCATTACCAGAAGAGGGAAAGTAGCAGCCAAAATTGTTCCAATCAATACAGAATATGATATTGAAACTTCAAGAATAGCAGCAATCAGACTCCGAAAACTTGCTAGAGAAATTAATTTACAACCTTCTGATTTTGGAGAGTGGTTAAATTATAGAAATGAAGGTAAAAAGTAAAAATGTCACCTTTTGTTTTGGATTCCTCAGTAACTCTTTCATGGTTTATGCCTGATGAAACAGCAAATTTAGAAATATTAGATAAAACTGTAGCGGGAAAAGCAATTGTCCCTGCTATTTGGGGGCTTGAGATAGGAAATGTTTTATTATGTGCTGAACGTGTAGGACGTCTTACAACAAAACAACGTCATCAAGCAATTTATACTCTCTAAAGATATATACATCAAAATTGATCAAACAACTTTAGAGCATACTTGGCTTGAAACAATGGACATAGCAACACAATACGGATTAACTCTTTATGACGCTGGCTATTTGGAATTAGCATTACGTTATGGAATACCTATAGCAACACTTGATAAATCCTTAAAGCGAGCAAGCAAGATTGCAGGAATTATCACGGTTTAAACACCTGTTTAGCTTATCATGATTACACAATTTACTACTCCGAGTCTCTTAATCTTATCAACTTTGCTAGTTGGTGCATTAAATTTAACAAGTCCGTATGCCACTAGCAAAGATAGTTTTATACGTAATTTCTTACTTATTATTGTTGCTATTTTTTTCTTCGGTAATATTTTAATTATTGATTGGTT
>JAPYLE010000251.1 GCA_027293795.1 Rickettsia endosymbiont of Ixodes persulcatus | reverse complement strand
CTCAACCATTACGTTCACGAGATTTTGCAATCATTGATGAATTGCTATCAAACAATCAATCAATCAATCAATCAATCAATCAAACAATCAACCAATCAACCTCTCTATCAATATAACAAGGCTATTCGATTTCACTGGTTTCGCGTTGATCTCAGAGAACCATCATACGATCAATCAATCAATCAATCAATCAATCAATCAAACAATCAATCAGTCAATCAATCAAACAATCAATCAATCGATCAATCCAACAATCAATCAATGTATCGATCGATGTACCAATCAATGTCGCAATCAATGTATCAATCATTCAAACAATCAAACAAACAATCAACCAATCAATCAACCAATCAATCAAACAATCAATCAATCAATCAATCAATCAATCAATCAATCAGAGAAATGTACTATCATTCATGGTGACACTGATCAAGATTGTTTGATTGATTTGAAGATCAAATTGAATCAATCAATCAATCAAACAATCAACCAATCATTAACTGCATCAATCAATCAGTTAAACAATCAATCAACCAAGCAATCAATCAATCAATCAAACAATCAATCAATCAATCAATCAACCAAGCAATCAATCAATATTGATGTTGATTGTTTGATTGATTCGATGCGTTCGTTGATCAAACCATCGCAGCTTGATCGATTGATTGATTTGATTCGATTAATCGATCAATCAAACAATCTATCAATCAATCAATCAAACAATCAACCAATCAATCAATTCAAGGAAGTATTCGATGAGCAATCAATCAATCAATCAAACGATCAATCAAACAATCAATCAATCACTCAACCATTACGTTCACGAGATTTTGCAATCATTGATGAATTGCTATCAAACAATCAATCAATCAATCAATCAATCAATCAAACAATCAACCAATCAATCAATCAATCAATCAATCAATCAAATAATCAATCTAATCATGCACATGAGAAACATAATCAATCAGTCAATCAAACAATCAATGCATTGCCACTAACATTAGTGAGTGCATCAATCAATCAATTTTCTGCCCATATTCCTTGGCGATCAATCCTGATTGATCGCTTGATTGTTCGATTGATTGGAGTGGAGATCACACTTGTACCCTCATTGATTGTTGCTGATCAATTGATCAATCAATCAATCAATCAATCAAATGAAAGTTTACAAAGTATGTTAGCACAATCGATTCAATCAATCAATCAATCAATCAATCAATCAAACAATCGATCAACCAAATTCAAACCACGTGTACGGATACACAGGAAGTATCAATCAAACAATCAATCAAACAATCAATCAAGCAATCAGTCAAGCAATCAACGAAAACCAGCTAACAAGAGGATCAATCGATCAAACAATCAATCCTTCAATCAATCAATCGATCAATCAGATTGGAGTTCTGATGATGAAATGGACTCAGATGACGATCAATCAATCAATCAACAATTCAATCAATCAACCAATCAATCGTCCTCGTCTAATCAATCACCCAATCAATCAACCAATCAATCAATCAGTAAATCAAGTGGTCAATCAAACAATCAATCGAATAATCAA
>JAPYLE010000250.1 GCA_027293795.1 Rickettsia endosymbiont of Ixodes persulcatus | reverse complement strand
AAAACCCAAGGAAGTAATGAGAGATGATGAACATCTGTATGATGAATTAAAGAGATTAAAAAAAGAACTAGATAAGGTTATACAGGAACGTGATTTATTAAAAAAGGCTGCAGAGTAGTTTGCAAAAGAATCCCGATAAGGTACGTGTGGATCAAGGAGCATGAGAGTAATTTTTCCATTGCTGCTATGTGTAAATTTATGCAAGTATCACGTAGTGGTTATTATGAATGGTTAAATAATACTGGATGTAATAGGGATCGAGAAGATAATGAATTAACCAACAGAATTAAAATTATTTTTAAAGAAGGTAGAGGGTAATTATGGAACTAGACCTATTAAAAAGGCGCTATCTAGGCAAAGTATAGTTATTAGTAGGAGGCGTATTGCAAGATTAATGGATGAAGCTAGTTTGGTCTATAAAACTAAGCGTAAATTTAAAGCTACTAATGACTCTAATGATAACAAGCGAATTGTTCCTAATTTATTGAATAGAAAATTTACGGTTCTTGATGCTAATTGTTATTGGGTTGGAGATATAACCTATGTGCCCACTAGTGAAGGTTGGCTATATTTAGCCACTGTTATTGATCTATTTTCTAGAAAAATTATAGGATGGTCTATGAGTAATAATATGAAAGCTGATTTGGTTAATAATGCTTTATTAATGGCAATATGGCAACGCAAGCCACCGAAAGGGCTTATTTGGCATACTGATAGAGCTAGCCAATATTGTTCTGACAGTCATTTAAAAATTATAAAACAACATGGTATAAAACAGAGTATGAGTCGTAAAGGCAATTGCTGGGATAACGCTGTTGCTGAAAGTTTTTTTCATACTATAAAAACAGAATTAGTGTATCAACATAAATTTAAAACTAGGGAGGAAGCAAAACATACCATATTTGAATATATAGAGGTATTTTACAACCGTATAAGAATGCATTCTTCTAATGACTATCTATCACCAGTACAATATGAAGAAATACAAAAATGTGCATGAACAACTGTCCGGAAAAGTGTTGACACATCAATATTGCAGCTGCTAAAGCTAGCTGTACTTTACCTAAGAAATTTTGATATGAAAAATTCCGTAATAATCAGATAGAAAAATTCGGAGCTGATCATCCAAATAGTATAAAAATTTTAAATCTTAAATATAATGGTTCAAATTAGATGTTTACATTAACTAGCATTTTTTCTGATTAGTGCAATAAAAAAGCCGGAAGCGGTAAGAATAATTCCAAGCCAAATAAAGCTCATCATTGGCTTGTAATATATTTTAGCGTGAATTATATCACCGTCTATATTACTTAAAACGGCGTAAAGATCATATGATAAATAAGAGTATATATCGCTTTCTTGCGATAAACTCTTTTCAACTATATAAAGCCTATTTTCCGGCTTTAATATAGTTATATTACAGCTATTATCCTCAAGCCAAAATTCAGCGATTTGTCTATAATAATTTTTACCTTGAGCAAATTTAATATTTTGCACTGATTAGCTTTAGTATCACTATGAATGCATTATTACAAAGTGAAATGGATTTTACCGGAGAGGTAGGAACAAATAAAACATTTAACGAATTTAAAG
>JAPYLE010000249.1 GCA_027293795.1 Rickettsia endosymbiont of Ixodes persulcatus | reverse complement strand
AGAAATATCTTTTTTTATATCGGAAACCATAGGAAATTGAATTTGTCCAAGCCCTCCTTTATTATGCGGAGTATTTTTCCAAGCTAAATGGCTAAAATGAGAATCAACGCTAACAGCTACTACTTTAGCACGTCTTTCGGTAAATTCACCAAGCTTATTGTGAAATGCTATAATTTCCGATGGACAAACAAAAGTAAAATCTAGGGGATAAAAAAATAACACTATATTATCCCCTGCAGCATAATCGCTAAGTCTAAACTTATCGTCTATATTATTATTAGGCATAATAGCTTTAGCCGTAAAATCCGGAGCATAATAAAGGAGGGCTTGGACAAATTCAATTTCCTATGGTTTCCGATATAAAAAAAGATATTTCTTCAAAATATAACGTACTTAATGAAGATGGGGTCGCTTTGCGTGGAACTTTTTTAATTGATAAGGATTTCATAGTACGTCATATGCTAGTTAACGACTTGCCTATCGGTCGTGATATTAATTATACGTTAAAAGTAATCGATGCTTTAACTCATCATCAAAAGCACGGTGAAGTTTGTCCTGCCGGTTGGCATAAAGGTGAAGAAGCAATTACTCCGTCACGTGAGGGTATAGCACATTATTTAAGCTCACATGCAGAGAAATTATAGTTGCTCTTAATTTAGTCATCCCGTGTTCAAGTCACGGGATGGCACTAACTTATATCAAATAATCCTAAATAATGCTAAAGGAATTATTCTCTGCCTCTAGTTCTAAAACATCCTATAGCACTGAAATAATCAATATTTTACGGCTCATTAGGACCGACATTTTCGGTCCTAAAACTTTCTTTAGTTTAATTAAATTATTTGGTGATGCAGCTACCGCTATAGATAATGCTCCGGATTTTTCTTTAAGAGGCGGTCGTTCAAAACCAATTAAGATTTTTAGCAAAAGTGATGCCGAAAAAGAAATAGAGTTTCTTGAAAAGAATAATGCTAAGATCATCACATATAAATCTCCGGAATATTTAAAATTATTACTTAAAATTTATGATCCTCCGCCGATATTAAGCTATAAAGGCAATATAGAGTTATTAAATCATAATAAATGCGTTGCAATAGTAGGGGGCAAGAAATGCTTCTGCAAATGGAAGAAACTTTGCTCATAAAATTGCTACCGGTTTAGTAGAGCAAGATTATATAACTGTTTCAGGATTGGCAAGAGAAATAGATAGCAGCGTACATCAAGCTGCAATTTCTAAAACTATCGGAGTTATTGCAGGCGGTATTGATCATATATATCCACCGGAAAATAAAAAATTATTTGAAAGTTTAGCCGAAGAAGGTTTAATATTAACTGAATTACCTATCGGCTCTACACCGCTTGGCAAACATTTTCCGCAACGTAATAGAATAATATCAGGACTAGCCTTAGGAGTAATAGTAGTAGAAGCAAGCTTAAAATCAAGTTCGTTAATAACTGCAAAATTTGCACTTGAACAAAATAGAGAAATATTTGCCGTTCCAGGTTTCCCTTTAGATCCAAGATGTCAAGGTACAAATAAATTAATTAGAGAAGGAGCATATTTAGTGGAATCAGTAGACGATATTGTAGCTAATTTACCACAATATGAAAAATTTATCGAAAAAGATGATGAGTCATTTAAAGATTTTATTGAAATGGATGCTAATTTTAAAACACTAGATACGACACTACGACACATCTAAAAGAACCATCACAAAAGAAGCGTGCTGCTATATGGAACTATTATCGGCAGTACCTATTAATTTTGAGTATTTACAAAAAGAAACAGAATTACCGCTTCCTATTATATACACGGTAATATTAGAATTAGAACTCGCCGGTAAAGTGGTAAGCCATGCCGGTAATAAAATCTCATTAGTTTATAATAAGTAGATGAAATTAGTAATAGTAGAATCGCCGGCAAAGGCAAAAACAATAAATAAATATTTAGGTGACGAGTTTAAGGTCATTGCATCATTCGGTCATATAAGAGATTTACCTTCTAAAAAAGGATCAGTATTACCTGATGAAAATTTTGCAATGAAATATGACATTTCAGACAAAGCCGGTAAATATGTAGATGCAATAGTTAAAGATGCAAAAAAAGCCGATGCGGTATATCTTGCAACCGATCCGGATCGTGAGGGTGAATCTATCTCATGGCATGTTGCAGAGGTAATAAAAGAAAAAAATAAGGTTAAATCCGATGATTTTTTCAAAAGGGTAGCCTTTAACGAAATCACTAAAAAAGCAATTATTCATGCCGTTGAGAACCCTAGAAAACTTGACACTAATTTAGTAAGTGCTCAACAAGCAAGAAGAGCTTTAGACTACTTGGTAGGCTTTACCCTTTCACCTCTTTTATGGCGTAAGTTACCAGGATGTAAATCGGCAGGGCGTGTACAGTCTGTGGCTCTGCGATTAATATGTGAGCGAGAAGATGAAATAGAGCGTTTTAAATCAGAAGAATATTGGGATATTAGCCTTAAAATGCAAAATAGTAATAACGAACTATTTACTGCTAAATTGACTCATGTAAACGATCAAAAGCTAGAAAAATTCTCAATTACTAATGAAAAAGATGCAAAAGATTTAACCGAAAAATTAAAGTCTCAAAATTTTCATATCAATAAGATAGAAAAGAAACAACAGAAACGTCAACCGCAACCTCCTTTTATTACTTCATCACTACAACAAGAAGCAGCACGGAAATTAGGTTTTAGTGCTAAAAAGACTATGCAAATAGCACAAAAACTTTATGAGGGCGTTGACATAGGTAAGGAAACTGTAGGGCTTATTACCTATATGAGAACCGACGGTGTTACATTATCAAATGATGTAGTAGCAGATATACGTAAGTTAATCGATAAAAATTACGGTGATAAATATTTACCGAGTAGCCCTAGAATTTATAAATCCAAAGTAAAAAATGCTCAAGAAGCTCATGAGGCGATAAGACCGACAAATATAACTTATACTCCTGATAGCTTAAAAGAAAAACTTGAAAAAGACTATTATAAACTCTATGAACTAATTTGGAAAAGAACTATAGCCTGTCAAATGGAAAATGTTATAATGGATTTGGTAGTTGCAAATTTAGCTTCAGAAAATAAAGAATATTTGGCAAAAGCAAATGGATCGACTATAGCCTTTGAAGGGTTTTATAAGGTTTATCGTGAAAGTGTAGACGATGAAGCAGAGGAAGAAAATAAGATGCTGCCACTTTTAAAAGAAAATGAGCAGCTAAAAACTAAAGAAGTTATTCCAAATCAGCATTTTACAGAACCGCCTCCAAGATATTCGGAAGCAAGCTTAGTGAAAAAACTTGAAGAGCTTGGGATCGGTCGCCCCTCCACCTATGCTACTATTTTATCGGTTTTACAAGATCGAAAATACGTCTCTCTTGAGAAAAAACGTTTTATGCCTGAAGAGCTTGGACGTTTGGTAACTGTATTTTTAGTTGGTTTTTTCAAAAAATATGTAGAATATGATTTTACCGCAGGTCTTGAAAATGAATTAGATGAAATAGCAGCTGGCAAGCTTGAATGGAAATCTGCCTTAAGTAATTTTTGGAGTGGTTTTAACCATAATATTGAATCGGTAAACGAACAAAAAATAACCGAGATTATTAGCTATGTGCAGAAAGCCCTTGATTATCACTTGTTCGGTAAGAATAAAGAATCTAAAGCTTGTCCTTCATGTAAAACAGGCGAGCTTAGTTTAAAGCTCGGTAAATTTGGAGCGTTTTTAGCATGTAGCAATTACCCTGAATGTACCTTTAGAAAATCTATTGTCAGCGGTAACGATAATAACGAGAATGAGGGTGAGCTTTCTACTACTCCTAATGAGAATAAAGTTTTAGGCACCGATAAAGACGGGGTAGAAATATATCTGAAAAAAGGACCTTACGGACCTTATATTCAACACGGAGAACAGGAAGGTAAAGTAAAACCGAAACGTAGCCCCGTGCCTGCTAGCTTGAACCAGAGCGATATCACACTTGATATAGCATTAAAGCTTCTAAGCTTACCGCTTAAAATTGGTATTCATAAAGATACTAACGAGGAAATTATGATAGGATACGGTAAATTTGGTCCTTACATAAAATATATGGGTAAGTTTATTTCAATCTCAAAGAAATATGATTTTCTAAATTTAAGCTTAGATGGGGCAATGCAGCTAATCAAAGACAATAAGGCAAAATTAGAAAAGAAACAAGCGTGATCATACCGTGGCTTGACCACGGTATCCAGTACCTCTAATGTCATCCTAGCTAACTTGATCGCAGGATCCATTAAGTTATTTTTTTGGATACCGTGGTCAAGCCACGGTATGACATATGTATTTTAATAATTTAAATACCACAAATAATGACAAAAGTTATAACGCGATTTGCTCCGTCACCGACCGGCATGTTACATGTCGGTAATATTAGGGCAGCACTACTTAACTGGCTATATGCAAAGAAGCATAACGGGCAGTTTATCTTAAGGTTTGATGATACGGATTTAGAGCGTAGCAAACAAGAATATAAAGACGCTATAGAGGAAGATCTAAAATTTTTAAATATTAATTGGGATCAAACATTTAACCAATTAAGCCGTTTAAGTATATATGATGAAATCAAAAATCTATTATTAAACAAAAAAAGATTATATTCCTGCTATGAAACTCCTGAAGAGCTAGAGCTAAAACGTAAATTTCAATTATCTAAAGGATTACCGCCGATTTATGACCGAGCTAGTTTAAATTTGACAGAAGAACAAATAAAGAAATATATAGAACAAGGAAGAAAACCGTATTATAGATTTTTGGTAAATCATGGGCCGATTAGCTGGCATGATATGATCAAAGGCGAGGTTAAATATGACGGCAAAGCTTTAAGCGACCCAATAGTGATAAGAGCTGACGGTAGTATGACCTATATGCTTTGCTCGGTTATTGATGATATCGATTATGATATTACTCATATTATTAGAGGGGAAGATCATGTTAGCAATACCGCTATTCAAATTCAGATGTTTGAAGCTTTAAATAAGATTCCGCCGGTTTTTGGGCATTTGAGTTTAATAATCAATAAAGACGAGAAAATTTCTAAAAGAGCAGGAGGATTTGAGATTGCAACTCTTAGGAAACAAATTGGGCTTGAAGCTATGGCAATTGCCAGCTTTTTTAGTTTACTTGGTTCTTCATCACAAATCTTGCCTTATAAAAACATGGCTGAATTAGCAACACAGTTTGAGATAAGTAGTTTCTCTAAAAGCCCGACTATTTATCAGCCGGAAGATTTAGAAAGATTAAATCATAAATTACTTATCAGTTTAGATTTTGATGAAGTAAAAGAGCGCCTCAAAGAAATAGATGCCGAGTATATTGATGAAAATTTTTGGTTATCGGTAAGACCTAACTTGCAAAAATTACGTGATGTAAAAGATTGGTGGAAGATTTGCCGTCAAACTCCAAATGTAGAAAATCTAAATTTAGATAAGGAATATTTAAAGCAAGCAGCAGAGTTGTTACCGCAAGGTGAAATCACTAAAGATAGCTGGAGCATTTGGACTAAAGAAATAACAAATATAACAGGCAGGAAAGGTCAGGAGTTATTCTTACCTCTTCGCCTTGCTTTAACCGGCAGAGAATCAGGACCGAAAATTGCAGGAGTATTACCTTTGATTGATCGGAAAGAGATAATAAAACGATTAACGTAATTCCCGTGAAAGTGCTTTGTTGTATGGATTCTATGTCATTCCCATGTAGGCATTGTTGCGTGGATTGATTCCACCCATGTCATCCTGCGACTTGATCACGGGATCTAGTTAAAAAAATCATTAGTGTTCTAAATTATTTTTTGGATACCGTGGTCAAGCCACGGTATAACCTAGAGCACGTTTTTCGATCCATACAACAAAGCGAATGCCTACTTGCAATGACGATTGAGTATGACAACCATTTTAGTAATACTCTATCATATTGGTATTAATAGCACCGGCAAGTTCTGCGGTATCGCCGTAGATATTATCAACAATAAGAGAAATTATGCCTGCTGTTCCTTCTACTAAACCTTCCACAGTTTCACAAGCTACATATCCTGCAGTTAGCCCTGCTTTTACTATATTTTTTATACATTCGATAGAATCGGACGGCGAAATTAAAATTGCTCCGACAGTCAAAGCACCAATAAGAACCAGAACCGGAAGTGTATAGTAAGCAAGACTCGCAAGACCAGCTACCGTTGCTTGAACAAATGTAGCGGTAAAAGAATAATTAGCACTACTTACATCAGAAGCAGGTCTTGAATAGAACCTACAAATTTTGCACCGTTCGTCACTATATTAGTAGCATGTGTTATTGCTGAGCTAGCATATATTGTGCAATCTGCTGCAGCTTTGTTAACATTTTTAAAATGAATTGCAGCACTATCAAAGTAGCTGGATGTTTTTTTGAGATTTGTAACCCCGTATAGTTTTTTGACATAATTTCCCCTTAAAATTAAATTGTGACGCAGTTATAAATTAAATGTTAGATTATGTCAATGGACATTATTAATAGATGATTAGAGAATTAATAATGTATTAAAGTGGAGAGAGGGTATTTAGCCGTAAAAAACTTTTTAATTTTTAGCTTATCTTCTTTAGATAGATTAGGCTTGAATCTGTATATATCTTTTTTATCAGCACTTTCAGGTCTAAATTTAAACTCACCTTTAGTTGTTTTGATTATAACAATCTGATCAGGATCACTACCTATTAGGAAAGTCATAACGCACCACTATATCACCATTCCGCAAACCTGCTTTAAGCGTTACTATTTTCGTCAATTTTTTTATTGTATCATTATTTACTAAAGCATCTCGATCAAAACCATGATCATATACGCCCATTTTTACTTTCTTGATCGGCAGAACTTTAGCTATGTCAGTTAGATCTATAGTTTTGCCTTGTTCTATATATTTGTTTATTTCTTTATCTATCCCTTTTGGAACATAATTTTTAACTATTTTTTAAATAATCGTTTGAAAATTCTTGCTCTTTTGAGGTTTAAAATAAATTAAGCATAACATTATCTAATGATTTATTCTTATTACTGTCTTTAATGAGATTATCTAAATAAAGTGCAAAAACAAACCCACGATAATAAGGTAATTTCTTTATACCATTATCTTTCTCACTTTTAATTTTACTATTCGGTTCATTTAATACCGGTGAAAGATAATAATCTTCAAAAAACTGATTACACTCATTTATAAATTCTTCAAATGTTATAACTCCAGAACGCAAAGCCAAAACTCGGCTATAATAGTCAGTAAATCCTTCTCTCCACCAATATTTTAATTCCTCATCTTCACCTATATCTATTTTTTGACCTATCCAATTATGCAAATGTTCATGAGCAAGTAGAGTGGTATAACGATATTTATCTAAACCTTTTAGAATAAAGGCAGTAAAACTATTTGTTAAACCTGTTCCGCCCATATGCCGAGGGTTATCACCCTCAATTAAACTTATTAGGTAATAAGAAAAATCATTATCACTAAAAAATGCCCGCTGTCCTTGAATAATTTTATCAAGGGAATAGATAATTTCCTTATCCGTTAAATCACACCGACCTTGCAAAGAAAGATATACCGGATTTTTCTGATCAACAATTTTGTAGATACATAAATCCCCTGCTGCATACAAAGCACTAAGTAGCTCTTTCTTTTTAGCTTAAAATTTAAAGGATTTACTGATACCATAATCTGATATTATTTTCCAGCTATCAGAAATATTATTCCATTCAATATTAAACTCAATTTTATCCTTATCATTAATATCTTCGGGTAAGGTAAAAAGCCCATAACCCGGTGAATGAATTAAATTTTGTCTAATTATTGTTTCGTGGACGTTTGAAGGATTGCCAGTTTTTTTGGTATATCTCATAACTTAAACGGATAATATTGATTTTTCCCGTATTTAAAACAGCTTGATTTCCATTTTGATTTCTAAACTGTAACTCTCCAATCGGATATTCAAGTTTGACATTCTTTATTTGTTCATAATATGAACCGCTTGCCCATGCATAAGGTAAATCTAAAATAACTTCACCGTCCATAGCGCCGATTATTTCTGTTTCAACTTTAATAGCCGAAACAGGCTTATTAGATAAAGGGGTTATTTTATAATTTATTTGTCGATAAGTATTTGCAAATACTAAATTTGAGACTAAAATTAAAATTAGGAAGAATGCAACTTTTATTAAACTCATATGTTACTTTCTGCCATTAATCTCTTAGGGTTTAATTCCCCGAAGCTTTGCTTCGTGATATGATGTATGGATGGAAGAGAGTAGGTACATACATAAGAGCCATAATGTTACAGTACTTATTTATCATTTAGTAACGCCTGCAAGATATCGTAGAGCAATTTT
>JAPYLE010000248.1 GCA_027293795.1 Rickettsia endosymbiont of Ixodes persulcatus | reverse complement strand
ATATTGAAAAAGAACAAGTTAGTTTAGGTATAAAACAATTGTCACAAAATCCATATCAAGAAATCAGTGATGAATATAAGAAAGGCACAATAGTTAAAGCTCTTATAACGGAAATTAAAGGATTTTCTTGGCATTGTTTAATACTTAAAGAAACACGATGCTTTTCGGTATCAACCTCTAAAACTACGAATTCTACTTCTTGCCCTATAGTTAGCATTTTTCTAGGATTTTGATTAGATTTTAACCAATTAATTTCACTTGAATGTACAAGCCCTTCGAGTCCGTCTTTTAATTCTATAAATACGCCGTAATCAGCAAAATTTGTAACTTTACCGGTCATTTTTTTACCGACAGGGAATTCTTCTTTAATTGCTTCCCATGGGTTAGAATCAAGTTGTTTTAGAGGTTGATACCGAAAAGCATCGTGTTTCTTTAAGTATTAAACAATGCCAAGAAAATCCTTTAATAAAATTTGCCGAAAATAATCCTGTCGGTACTGTAATTAAAGCACCGATTAGAAATATTACGGATTTCGGTATTTTTGTTGCACTCGGTAATAATATGGACGGCATGATTCATGAAGGTGATATTAGCTGGGAAGATAAGGGAACGGACCTGCTAAAATCATATAAAAAAGGTGACGAAATAGAATGCAAAGTTTTAGCTATTAATATTGAAAAAGAACAAGTTAGTTTAGGTATAAAACAATTGTCACAAAATCCATATCAAGAAATCAGTGATGAATATAAGAAAGGCACAATAGTTAAAGCTCTTATAACGGAAATTAAAGATGATGGACTCGAAGTACTATTAAACAATAAAGTAGCAGGTTTTATTAAAAGAACTGAATTATCAGATGAAAAAGATGAGCAGAAACCTGAAATGTTTAAAGTAGATGAAGAAATAGAAGCAAAAGTTACTTCTATCGAGAAATCAACCGGTAGAATTTTATTATCGGTAAAAGCCCATAAAATAGTAGAACGTCAAAAAGCTCTCAAAGAATATGGTTCTAGCGATAATACTACCAATATGGGAGATATACTTGCTAATGCTTTAGAAGATAAGAAGTAGAAGCTTTTTTGTCCAATTTGTCATACCGTGGCTTGACCACAGTATCCAGTCTTGTTTAATCTTTCCTTGGATCCCGTGAATAAATCACGGGATGACAGAGGGAAATACTGAGCCATGCGAGCAACGCAGACTTGACCACGATATGATACTTTTAGTTTAATTCATCAATTTCAGGAGAAAATATTAATGTCGTATGTACCGATAGTAATTGAACAAACATCACGCGGTGAGCGTGCTTATGATATATATTCAAGATTGTTAAAAGAGCGTATAATCTTTGTATGTAGTACTGTTGAAGATCATATGGCAAACTTAATCGTTGCACAATTATTGTTTCTTGAGCATGAATTTCTATATCGGTAGCTTGTCCTTTATAACCTCCTGACGGTTGATGAATCATAATACGGCTGTGAGGTAAACTATAACGCATTCCCTTTTCGCCCCCGCAAAGTAAAAATGAACCCATAGAACAAGCTTGACCTATGCATAGTGTAGCCACTTTAGGCTTTATATATTGCATTGTGTCATAAATAGCAATACCTGCGGTTACGATGCCTCCAGGGGAATTGATATACATATATATATCTTTTTTAGGATTTTCTGCTTCAAGAAACCCTAAAAATCAAAAGGTTACTTAACGAATTGTACAGTAAACATACCGGACAAGATTTAAAACATATCGAAAAAAGCATGGAACGCGATAATTTCATGTCACCGGAAGAAGCAAAAAAATTTGGAATAGTAGATAATATAATTTCTTCTAGAGATGCTATGGGATTATTAACAAAATAATTTTAAAGTTAATCAAATTCTTTTTAGCTGCAAAAATTTTATTGATTTCGTCTAGAAATCTCTTTAATTATCAATTAAAGCTATTTTGTTAACAGTCCCATATTAAAAGATCAAAATTAGATTTTACAAAAAATCTTATAGATTTAATTTGATTATTATAGTATAAGGAAGTTAATTTGTTATTGGGGTCATAGCTCAGTTGGTAGAGTGTTTGAATGGCATTCAAAAGGTCGGGGGTTCGATTCCCCCTGGCTCCACCACCTTACAATCAACCTTTTCGTAC
The DNA here is from genome assembly GCA_027293795.1 of Rickettsia endosymbiont of Ixodes persulcatus. Classification (GTDB taxonomy): domain Bacteria; phylum Pseudomonadota; class Alphaproteobacteria; order Rickettsiales; family Rickettsiaceae; genus Rickettsia. The sequence continues at coordinate 520 of JAPYLE010000248.1, read as the reverse complement.
TTTGCTAATTTTTCCTCCATACTCTGTATGCTCACTATATGCTCATCGCGTTTTTAAAAATAGTACTATAATTGTCTTGAATACCTCTTCTAAACTAATGTTTAAGTCGAGGCCTTATACTTACTATATGCTCATCGCATTTCACTAATGATTGTGCAAAGCATAATTTTGATGATCAAAATGCAGTCATTTTCTATAATTTTGTTGGCAATTTTATCCCTCCTGAATGGAGTGATCTCTCATCGCATAATGGCAAAATATTAAGTAAAACTGCTATCTCTAATAGTCTTTCGCTTGCAAATCTATCATAATCAGGAGTTTTGCACTTAGCAAAATTGCGTATCAGCTAGAAGCCATCTAATGTTGTTCTGAATTGATGTTTTTCCACTGCTGAACTTCCCTTTTAGAAAAAATATTACTAAATTTAAATTATTGGTTTAACTATTGTTAACCATTACTTAAGCTCTAAAATTAATAAGGTAATATTAAAACAAACATGTGGTATTGAACGCTGTCAGGC
>JAPYLE010000247.1 GCA_027293795.1 Rickettsia endosymbiont of Ixodes persulcatus | reverse complement strand
ATAACTCCACCCTGCCATTTAGAGAAAGATCTTTCTCCTGAAGAGTCAAACATCTCTAATAGTTTAGTGCCAAAAGTTTTATGTAGATTTTTATTATCATAAACTTCATAAACATTTAGCAGGAAATTTGGATTTCAAAGATGCACAAAAATATTCTGATTATTTGCATATTAAAGGGTATTGTCAAACTAGAGAATATTTGAATAATCATGAACTTGGGAAAGCAGCAGATAAAACATTTGAGTATCAAAATTTCCTGCTAAATGTTTATGAAGTTTATGATAATAAAAATCTACATAAAACTTTTGGCACTAAACTATTAGAGATGTTTGACTCTTCAGGAGAAAGATCTTTCTCTAAATGGCAGGGTGGAGTTATCGAAAATCATGACGATAAAGCAAAAATGCTATTATCATTTTGTAGAACCGGAGCATTAAACGAAAAAGAGTTACAAGAAAACTTTAAAGAATATGTAATTATTGCGGCTACTAGTCGTAATAATACATTAAAAGCCGATACAAAGTCATTAAAAGCTTTGCTGCATAACATTAAATGATCCTACCGCTTCAAGTAAAGTAAAAGATAGTTTTATTGAGGTGTTTGGAATAGATAAAAACAAAGATGCAAGATTTGACAAAACTAAAACCTTTGATGAAAATATTGCTAAGTTTAAGTTTACTAAACAAGATTTAGAAAGTTTTATAACTAAAAGTAAAAGCGAAGCACCAAAAATGCAAAACAAACATAGTGTAACTAGAACTCATGCAAGTAGGGGATGAGTTAGGTGTCCTTATGTCATTCCCGCGAAGGCGGGAATCCAAATTTTTCCAGTGTCATACCGTGGTCAAGCGAACTAGGTGACAATAAAGGTTACTGGATTCCCGCCTACGCGGGGATTACATCGGTTTCAACAACATTAATTCTAAAAATGAACATAGGTAAATTTAAACTAATTGTTTTTGACGAAATAGATAGTACAAATTCTGAGGCTATGAGAATTGCTAAGAGTAACAAAGTTGATTCAAATTATGCAGTACTTGCCAAATCTCAACCCAAAGGACGAGGAAGAAGCAGTAAAAATTGGCAGTCTAGATCAGGTAACTTACATGTAAGTTTACTAATAAAACCTGATAAAGAGCTAGAATTATTACCGCAATTATCTTTTGTTACGGCACTTGCCGTTTATGATAGTATGTCATCCCGTGGCTTGACCACAGTATCCATTAATTATATGGATACCGTGGTCAAGCCACGGGATGACAGTGTGAAACTAAAATGGCCCAACGATGTTTTGGTGAACGGTCGAAAAATCGCCGGTATACTTCTTGACTCCGTTAAAGTAGAGGATAATTATTATATTATCATCGGTATAGGGATTAATATTGCTTATCATCCTATAGATATCGACCAGCCTACTACTAGCTTAATAAGTGAAAATCTACCGCCTATAGAGCCGCAAGCTTTACTTAAGATATTAATAGAGAATTTTGAAAAATATTATCAAATTTGGGATAATAACGGTTTTTCTTTTATTAGAAAAAAATGTTTAGAACATGCCTATAAGTTACATGAGAATATTAGCGTTAAACATCAAAATGATATAGTAACCGGTCTTTTTAAAGATATCGATAATACCGGCAGAATAATATTACAACTACCTTCCAAAAAAATAATCTCTTTTTCCACTGCTGAACTTCCCTTTTAGAAAAAATATTACTAAATTTAAATTATTGGTTTAACTATTGTTAACCATTACTTAAGCTCTAAAATTAATAAGGTAATATTAAAACAAACATGTGGTATTGAACGCTGTCAGGC
>JAPYLE010000246.1 GCA_027293795.1 Rickettsia endosymbiont of Ixodes persulcatus | reverse complement strand
CAAAATTGCTCTACGATATCTTGCAGGCGTTACTAAATGATAAATAAGTACTGTAACATTATGGCTCTTATGTATGTACCTACTCTCTTCCATCCATACATCATATCACGAAGCAAAGCTTCGGGGAATTAAAACCCTAAGAGATTAACCTATCTTCATTTGGATAAGTATTAATACCTGATGCAGTTTTAGTAATAGCAGTAATAACTTCAGGTGATGGACCTAAAGGATTTTCAGAAAGTGTTAAATCAATACTATTACGGCGAGTACAAGCATAGGTATGCTCGTAGAGCTTTTTTATAATATTCATTTTAAGCCTTATAAAAAAATAAGTAATAAAAAATTAGAATTTATAGGCTCTGTGAAAGTAGCGATTAAGTTGATATGAGAGAGAAATAATAGAGTAAATTGACTTAGAAATAAGGTTATTTTTGTGATTTAATATTATTTTTTGCATAAATTTTATTAGTTACGTTATTTATCATAGTTAAAGAAAGATCTGTTAATGAGAAAATTCTAAATCGATAAAAAGATTTAATATTCATATGAAACTCCAGATATTATTAAATTCTATGTACAAAACTAATTCTTAATTTTGCGATATGTAATATAGATAAAAGGTAAATTATTGTAAAGATTTCTTTTAGGGTTAAATATTATTTATTAAATTTAACATCTCGAACTTTAAAAAAACTATAAGATAAGGTAAGTACTTTAACGTCTTGCATTTCAGGATCAAGCTCAAAATCTTTATCTATATAAAACGTAACCGGCATTAAGACTTTTTCACCAGCTTTTAATAATTGTTCTTCAAAACAAAAACAATGAATTTTTACGAAATATTTTCCTGCTTTATTAGGAGTGACATTATATACGGATGTCCCTATTATATCGTTATTGCTTAAATTTTCTGTTTCATAGAACACTAGAGTATTCTGCCCTGGAACAATTTGCACTCTTTGTTGCCTTGGGATAAAACGCCAAGGCAAGTTTTTATCGACATTAGCATCAAACTCGATAATTATAGGTTTAGTACCTTTTGTCTTAGAATATACACTCACCGTTTCTTTTGCAGTAGTGCCGCCATATCCTGTAACTTTACAAAATAAATTATAAATAGGTACGGAAGCAAAACTTAGTAACACCATACTGATTATTAAGCCTAGTAAGGAAAAAGCAAAATTTCTATTAGATTTTTTCGACATTATTGGATTTTATTTAAAAATACTCTAGAAAAAGTTTATCTTAGATCATATATATGTTAGTATAAAAAAAATAGTTTTTTAAGGTTAGTATGACTAATAATATTAATGCATTAGCAATCTCTAGCGAATCAGGATTTTATAGCTATTTACAGAAAATCAATAAAATCCCTTCACTTACGCAAGAAGAAGAATTTTTATTAGCGAAATCCTATTTAGAGGAAAATGATTTACAAGCTGCACATAAATTAGTAACTAGCCATCTTAAGCTTGTTGCGAAAATTGCAAGCGGCTATAGGACATACGGTCTTCCTATTACTGAATTGGTTTCAGAAGGTAATATAGGTTTAATGCAGGCAGTAAAAAAATTCAACCCTGAACTTGGTTTTCGCCTATCAACATATGCCATGTGGTGGATTAAAGCCGCCATACAAGAATATATATTAAAATCTTGGTCATTAGTAAAGATGGGAACAACAGTCGCACAAAAAAAGTTATTTTTTAGCCTTAACAAAGTTAAGCATAAAATTACTAATTTATATTCAAGGGCTATTACTACCGATGATTTTGTACAAATAGCAGATGAGCTAGGCATTTCAGTTAATGAAGTTTCCGAAATGAATACTAGAATTTCAGGTCCTGATTTATCGTTAAATAACTCTATAAATAGTGACGATGCAGAATCAGGAGAGCTAATAGAATTATTACCGGAAACACGCCCTACTCCCGAAGCTATGGCTATTAATAAGCAAAATTATACTACTAAAAAGAACTTACTAGCAAGTGCTATGAAGATTTTAAACGATAGGGAACTTCATATTTTAACAGAGCGTCAATTAAAAGATACTCCTAAAACTTTAGATGTTCTAAGCAATGAGTATAATATTTCTAAGGAACGTATTAGACAAATAGAGAATACGGCATTTGAAAAAATAAAAAAGTTTATTTTAAAACATAGTAGAGAAGTAAATGTCATGCCGTGACTTGATCATGGCATCCAGAAAAACAACTTGCAACACTAATAATTTTAGTATTTTAACTGGATTCCGCGATCAAGTCTCGGGGATGATATCAAACCGTTTTCCGATCTATGCAACAATACTTATTAATCAATTCAGCACCATAGACCATTCTGGATCGGAAGCATCCCCAGGAGTTGTAATTTCTCTTTCATTATGACCTGTTATATCAATTGCAAAAATTTTGTTTTTCCCCGGAGCTTTAGCTCTTGACGGCCAACCTTTAGCAAACATAATAACTCGTCCGTTAGGCGACCAACAAGGGCTTTCGACTAAATATCCGCTTGTTATTATCCTTTCGCTATTCTCATCATCTTGGGGGCATGCTTTCATAATTCCGATATTAAAAGTTTTTCCTCCGTCTCCTCCTCTAGTAATCTTAGTAAATGCTATATAGTCTCCTCTGGGCGACCAGCTAGGAGCAGCGTAAGAACCTCCGCCAAAACTAATACGCTGAACATCACTACCGTCCGAATTCATAATATATAATTGAGGAACACCGTTTCTATCGGAATTATACACAATTTTTTTACCGTCTGGTGAATAGCTAGGAGAAGTATTAATACCGAAACCGTCAGTTAATTTATGAAGCCGTTTAGCAGCAAGGTCGATTTCATAAATATGGGTTGAGCCGTTTTTAGCTATCGACATTACGGCTTTTCTACCGTCCGGTGAGAATCTAGGAGCAAAAGATATACCGGCAAAATCACTGACTATACTTTCTTTTCCTGTTTTTAAATCTTTTTCATAAACGAGCGCTCTTCTTTTAGTTGCGTATGAAACATAAAAGATCTTATCCACTGAACGGGCAAACCTTGGGGTTAGTACTAGTGACTTTCCATTGGTAAGGTATTTATTATTAGCCCCGTCATAATCCATCAAAGCAATTCTTTTTATTTTTGGTAAAGAACTGCTTTCTGATACATACACTATTTTGGTATCAAAATAACCGGAATCACCAGTAATTTTTTCATAAATTTTATCAGCAATTTTATGTGCGGCTCTTCGCCATAAATTTTCCGGTACCTCAAGGATTTCACCGGCGAGCTGTTTTTCAAGCAACGTATCCCATAATATAAAACTAATTTTAAGCTTACCGCCTTCTAGTTTTTTAACTTCACCGTTTACTAAAAGACTAGCATTAATTTGACGCCACACAGCAAAAAGCGGTTTATATTCTATTCCTGTATTCTCTTCTATAAAAGATGCAGAGGAAATAGGACGAAATAATCCCGAAAGCTTTAAATCATTAGAGATAACTTTAACCACATCATGACCTACTATATCATCAGTAGAAGTATCAGCATCAAATTTATTTACTGCTATAGGTGTAGGGTCAGCTCGCCCATGCTCAATATTTATTGTTTCAAGTGCATAACCCGTAAAACTAAATAATAATAGTATAAAATATATAATATTTCTCACTCAAAATACTCCTTTTTATCAAATTCCGTTAGGGTTGTTGAATAACCTTATGTCACTCCCGCGAAAGCTTTTTT
>JAPYLE010000245.1 GCA_027293795.1 Rickettsia endosymbiont of Ixodes persulcatus | reverse complement strand
CCCCCCATAGTACAAATTCTCACAATTTAGTTGTTAATCTTGCAAAAATTTATACCATATATTAGCTTCTTTTTAATTCATAATTTACTACCGTAATACCAGTATAACCTACTTGCTTTTCTTAACTTGATGCGTATGGTGTGTGCAACTGCCGTACTTGGTTATCGAATCAGCATGCTTATTACAGGGGCGGGTGCTTTATATCTTGCAGAAATAACCAGAAATAATTTCTTTGTTATAGCTATAATATTAGCCGTTTCTGTCGTTTATATAATAACAGTAAATGAAAAAGAATTAGTAAGAGAAAAAATTAATATTACTTCATGGATTTATACAGTTATTAATCCTTTCAAAGATTTTTTTAAAAGAGAATTCGCCGTAATTATTTTACTCACGGTAATATTTTTTAAATTAGGCGATGCTATGTTTGGAGCGGTTGCTTCACCGTTTTATATAGAGCTTGGTTATACAAAAGGTGAAATAGCAATAATCGCTAAACTTTATGGATTGATTGCGACCTTAGTCGGTGGTTTTGCCGGTGGTATTGTAATGTATAGGGTGGGGAATTTTAAAGGTTTGATTATTACCGTTATTGCCCAAAGTTTAACGCATTTTGCATTTATTTGGCTTAATCACCAGCCTCCTTCTTTTGAAGCTTTGTTAATTGCTATTACTATAGAGAATTTTGCTGCCGCTATGGTGCTACTGCTTTAGTCGGATATATCAGTAATTTATGTAATAAGAAATATTCCGCAACGCAGTATGCTTTACTTAGTAGTGCAAGTAGTTTATATAACAATACTGTCACTATTTATGCTGGTAAACTAGTAAATGGGGGTTGGGATGGTTTTTTCATCTTTACTATAATTTTAGCCTTGCCTGCTTTGTTTATATTAATGTATCTTAATAAAAAGGTTAAAGTATAGTAAGTATTATTGTCATACTGTGGCTTGACCACGGTATCTAGAGAAACAAATAATTTTAGTATTTTTAACTGGATCCCGTGATCAAGTCGCGGGATGACACACAAAAAGAAAAAACATAATCCTGCTTGATTTAATTCAAATAATATTTTATTTATTTAAAATGTTTAGTAAATTTTTATTACCTTATATTTTTATCGCAACAGCTTTCTTTGCTCCAATAAGTGAAGCAAAGAAAGCTATAAAAAATACCCCTAAACCGCCTGTTCAAACTAGTCTAGTAATTGATGCAAAAAGCGGTAAAGTGCTGCAGGCCCATAATTCACAAATTCGGATTTATCCTGCTTCTTTAACTAAGCTAATGACTCTATACTTAATGTTTGAATCAATTGAAGCCGGTAAGTTGCCTTTAGATAAAAAATTACTTGTATCAGCAAAAGCTTCAAAAATGCCGCCTTGTAAGCTTGGTTTAAAAGCAGGGGACACTATAACCGTTCGAGAGGCAATTAATGGGTTAATCATAAAATCCGCTAATGATGCTGCCGTAACGGTTGCTGAGAATATGAAAGGTTCTGAGAAAGCTTTTGCTCACTTAATGAATGTTAAAGCTAAACAGCTCGGTATGAAAAATACCTATTTTAAAAATGCTTCAGGTTGGCATGACCCATTGCAGCAAACTACCGCAAGAGATATGGCTAAACTTGCTATGGCCCTGAAGAGAGATTATCCTAAATATTATCCGTTATTTTCTAAAACCAGCTTCGTATTTCGTGGAAACATAATAAACGGACACAATAGAGTTACTAAAAATTATCAAGGTGCGGAAGGTATGAAAACAGGCTTTCATACGCCTGCAGGTTATAATTTAGTAACTACTGCTTCTAGAAACGGTAAATCATTGATTGCCGTTGTTACAGGCGGCAAAAGTGCCATATCTCGTGATCAAAAAATGATTGGATTGTTGGATCAGTATTTTAATATTAAGCCTATAGCCGCTAAGCCTTCAATCAAGCTTGCTTCTAATAATAAATCTACTACAAAAGCTAAATCAAAAATAATAAAGAAAAAGAATATACGTAGTTGATATATTATTTTTTTTCTAGATTGCCGCTTTTAGCGGCTTTGTTGCATGGCTCGTATTTTTTCGTCATTGCGAGAGGAAAAACTGTAAGTTTTGACAAAGCAATGAAGAATAAAAATGCTATAAATTAGCATTTTTATTACTTTTTCTAGATTGCCACGCTCCTTTTAGTCGTTCGCAATGACGTTTTTCAAGCCATGCAACAAAGTCTAAATTTCCTCATAATGATGATTTAATATCCATGCACCTTCTAAGGATTTACTGCCAGCTTATATTTTAAATTCACAAGTTTTACATGACAGTTAATACTACATTTACCGTTTTTTGCTACTTTAGTAGATGAATATTTTTTAGAGTTTTTAGCTAAAGTTTTGTTTTGCGGTTTTTTTAAATTAATATTTTTTAGAAACTTCTCGGTTTCATCAGGTAAATATTCTATTTTTACTTTAGTTATACCTTGATTTTTAAATGCTAAAATTTCAGCTGCTTTTTGAGAAACATCTATTATACGATTTTTCTTAAAAGGACCTCTATCATTAACCATTAAAATTACTGATTTATTATTAGCTTTGTTGGTAACTTTGACTAAACAGGGAAGTGGAAGAGTTTTATGTGCAGCAGTTAATAGATTTCTATTAAATCTATCGCCGTTAGCTGTTTTCTTACTATGGAAACCGTCTTTACGCCCACCATACCATGATGCATAGCCTATTTCGGTGAAAGATTTAGGATTGTGAGGTTTGTAAGTTTTTCCTTTTATTTTATAATTTTTACCGACTTTATAATGCCCTTTATAAGTTAGATTATGAGGATCATCTTTTGATAATTCTTTGTATGAATATTTGTGGGAATAAGGTAATTTTTTTGAGGTATTACAACCGCTTAGACCAAAACAAAAAATTAATAAAATTAATAAACTAAGTTTATGGTGTCGTATCATCATCATACTTATTAAAGTTATCCATTATTTTAGCGTAACACACAACTTTTTCAACACCTTTTATTTCTGATGCAATAGAAGCGAGTTTTTCTAGTTCTTCTTCTGATCTTGCAACTCCAAATAAATAAACAATATTATCTATAGTTAGAATAGTATAATTAGCAAATTTAATGTCTTTCCTGACTAAATTTTTAGCTTTAATTTGCATGGTTATCATACTATCTTTAGTATATTGGGCTAAGTCAAAATGATTACTGTTTTTATTTACTTTTAACTCATTAATAACTTCTTTTACGCCTTTTTGATTCCAAGCAATTTCTACGGCTTTTAATGCATCCGGTTCTTTTTGAATATTTCCTATTAATAATACTCTTCCTTGTGATACTTCGACCTTTATTTTAGCTCCTAAATCTCTAAAATTATTTTTTACTAAATCAGCTTTAATACCCGCAGAAATCCTTGAATCATTTAATGTTTCAGACATTGGTTGATCTTTTGAGGCAACAATGCCGGTAGTGGTTGCTGCGATAAATATGGCAGGTAAACAAGCGGATAAATTAAAAGAGAGAACTATAAAAATTAAAATTCTTAATAGACTTCTTGGATAACCTCCTTCTAAAGGTAATTTGTACGTCAATCCGGTACTCGCATCTGCTGCGCGATTGTCTATATACGCTGCGGTGCAAGGTGAAGTGTTTCCTTCAAATTCCTCTTTATAAGATAGGTTATCCAAGAAGTCTATTATATTTTTTATATAAATCATATCTTACTATCCGGTAATTTATTCTTTAATAAAAGAGGTAATTGCAGTAAAATAAATATAAAGGTAATAGGTATTACTCCGAATACTTTGAATTTTACCCATGTTTCATCTGAGAAATTACGCCAAACTACTTCATTAACTACAGCCATAAAAAAGAAAAAAGCTGCTGTCCTATAGCTTAAAGTTATCCAACTTTCCTCTTTAAGACGTACTATGCTCTCTAAAGCATATTTAATGAAAGGATTTTTTCTTATACCGCTCATGAGAAATATTATTCCAAAAATAACATATAATATAGTAGGTTTGATTTTTATATACATCGAATCGCCGCTAATTAAAGTTATACTCCCTGAAACTAATAAAACCGATACGGAAATAATAGAAAGTTTTGATACTTTTTTATCTACAAAATAACAAATAGTGACGCAAATAACGGCTGTAATAAGCATATAAAGAGTAGCGTTTTGTATACCGCCTCCATAAAAAAAGCCTGCAAAAAATGCTATTACCGGACTAATTTCTGATAAAAGTTTTAACATATTTAATTTAATTGCTCTCTTTAATAAAATTAATTTGATTTATTTTTTTGTACTGATATTAAGATATTTTTGGAATATCTTAATTTTATTTGTATGAAAATATTTATCAGTAATATAGTAGTAGAATAAGCAAGTACTTGCAGTCCGTTAGGTCTTGCAATATAACCGGTAACAATATGTAAGATTTTGCCTACCATACTTCTATCTGCTACTAACCATGAACTATCCCAAAGTTGATCGGATAAAAACATAACCAGACCGGAAGAAGTTAGAATACCTGCCGCACTTGCTGCAAATCCGCCTGCTATTAGCATTAATAATACGCTAGAGATTTTAAAAATATATTTTTGATTAGCAATCTTAATTAAACCGAAATATATTACTAAACCAAGTAAGAACCCACTTGTAGCACCTATTATTACTCCTTGCAAGTAAATACTGCTTGATATTGTTTCAACTGAAGATATGCTATATACTAAAATAATAATTTCCGCACCTTCTCGTAATATAGTAGTGGCAACTAAAAAAACCAACATGAAATAACTGGCATTACCTTCATGAATTTTTACTGATAAGTCGTTTATATGTTGCTTTACTTTTATACTGTAACCTTGCATCCATATTATTGTCCAGCTAATCAGAATTGTTATTAGTATCATAATTCCGGAATCGAATAACTCATCTCCCATTCCGCCAAAAGATAAAGATAATTTACGTGTAAAAAATGCAAAAATTGAAGCAAATACTACTCCAAGCATTACTCCGGCAATAATATAAAGACGAGATTTTTCTATTTGTTTTGTTACGGCGAGTATTACACCAAGTAATAAAGATATTTCTAAACATTCACGAAACACTACTAAAGCAATTTTAAACATATTTTTATCTAATCATTAACAATTATAAAACCCTGAGCCGTATCGTGATGAAAATCTCCAAAAAATTCATATTTTCCAGGATTAAGCGGTGCAAGTATAATATTTATTGACTCATTTGGCATAACTATTTTTTCACGATGTAAATCATGACTTTCAAATTCTTCTACTGTATCATCTTCATTATGAACAATTAACCTTATTTTAGTAGATTTCGGTACTTCAACTATATTCGGAACAAATTTATGATCTTTTATAGCTATCTTTACTTCTAATATATTATCATTTGTTTTATTGTGGGCACTCTTATTTGTAGAGATATAAATGATTGCTGCTAGAAATATTAAACCTACTATTATAATAATATTTTTGTTTTTTTTAATAATTTCCATACTAAACTCCTAGCTTAATTAAAGTTTCAAGTAAGATTCTTACATACTCGTTTAATTTGAAAAATTGGTGCAAAGTCTTATAATAATATATACTACGCTCCGAGGAATTTAGACCAATTACTCTTTTCCAAATTAAATATTCTTCATTTATGTTTCAAATTTTTAATAAACACAAAATTTATCCTGCAATTTTTATTAAAGCTATAAGATATACAATTATTATCATTATGACAAGGATAGATAATAAAATATAATTTTTGTGTTTTTTGTTATCTGATATTTTATGTTGTTTCATATTTATTTAATTTTGTTTAAAATCATTAAGTTCAAGTAAAAGATATTCATTTATCGGTAATGATTCATGAGAAATAATTTTATTTATATTAGAACCTAAGGCTTTAAAAGTTTTGCCTTCAGCAATAACACTGCGTGTTCCAACCGGTACTTTACCTTGCAAGGCGTAAGAAAAAATTAAAGGATATGTAATATCGCCGATTTTCATATCTATTTTTTGTCCTTTTGCTTTTGAGTCATATAATATTTTACCGTTTGATAAGCGAGTAATTTTAGCATTAAAACTTACTTTTTCACCACATAATAAAGGAACACGATAAGCTATCTCATCGTCATAAATTTTAACTTCATTACTTTTAACAAAATTTTGCGGTAATATAGATTTTAACATTACATTAAATTTATAATTATAAGCATTATCGAAGATAATATTATTACTATTATTAATGGCGTATTTTGCCGGAATAATAGCTTCTCGTGCTTCTCCTACCATCATACCGATTATTACATTATCTAAGCCAAGCATTACAGGAGCAGAGCCTAAAGTAAAAGTTTCAGTATCTTCCGATATTAAATTATTATTGATATCCGATATTTGATAAAATACGGTAACTACATGTCCACAAGAAGCGGGACCGATATTACCACTACCAAGCGTATTAATTTTAAACAGCGTTTTTACTAAATCCTTACGTACTTCAATAATGTAATCATTAGGATTGATAGGTCCATTTAACGGCTGTAAAATATTTTCAAAGAATGCTTTCCCCTCTTCGGTTTTAAGAGCATTTATTACTATTTTTGAAACCGTACGTTCAAATAAATTACCGTTTAATGAAATAGGGGGTTCATTATTTATACTAGTTTGGTTTTCATCGGTATATGAATTATTTGAAGCCGTTTGCTCTACAGTTGTAGGATTATTGTTGTCGGGAGATATTTTTAACTTTACTATATTGTAAAGTATTAGAATTACAATTATTAAAGATAAAAATTTTTGCATATATATAATATTTTGGTATAACAAAGTTTACTATAACAATCAATTACTTAATAATCAAATGAGAATAAAAATAATTTGATTAATATAAATAATTGATCTAAATTTAGATGCAGAATTTAATAAATATAAAAGTGTTGAAAAGTGAAAAAATTTATATTTTGTTTTTTATGTTTAATGTCCATAAACATGTTTGCTGCTTCTAAAACTTACCCTAATAAGCTTAACCATTGTAAAATTACTAGAAATATATTTAATGATTATGAACCAAAAGTTTTTGAAACTACTAATAATTTATTACGTAAAACAGGAAGATTATCAAAATTTTACGGTGAAAGAATATTAATTAAAGGAAAAGTATTAGATCAAAATTGTGTACCAGTTGCAGATGCTAAAGTTTATTTATGGCAAGCAGGAAGCGGCGGTAAATATCCTTATGAACCTTTAAAAACTAGAGTTGATAAAAGAAGATTTACAAGTGAAAGCGATTCAAGCTTTACTGGTTCCGGTACTGCTACTACTAATAATAAAGGAGAATATTACTTCATTAGTATGTTACCTTATAAATCTTCTCGTTATTTAAGAAGTGCAAATATAAGAGTAGAGCATCCTAGCCTTACTACCTTAGAAACACGCTTAGATTTATCTAATAAAAATATGTGTGATAATGAGTGCGGTGAAGTGAATCCGATATTGATTGAACCGCAAGAAAATATAGTGTCGTATTGTTTTGATTTAGTATTGCACGGTACGACGCTTAAGAGGTATTAATAATGTCATGCTAGTTCCTTAACTGCACTCTAGGTCATACTGTGGCCCCTCCACGGTATCCAAAAAAAATTAAAAAAGACTGGATCCCGCGACTCGATTGCGGGATGACAATAGTGCTTCCTTCTGCGGCGCTTCTAAAGGTTTTTTTATACCGCAACCGCATAATATAACGCATATAAATGTTAATAAGAATAAATAAAATGTTTTCATTACATAAATTATTATATGACCTTAAGAAATTACAATAAATATTTTTATATGTTATAGTATTTTTATTATCTATAACAATTTTTATTCCTAAAATTTACGCTAAGCATCAGGATAAATTAGAATTTTTAAGAGGTTCAAGCGTTCCTGATAACGTAATTTTTTTTGATGAAGAAAAAAATCAATATTCTCTTGATCAGTTTCAAGGAAAGACTATATTGTTAGTATTTTGGGTTACTTGGAGTGCTTCGTGCGTTAATGAGATTCCAGCTCTTGATATGTTGCAAAAAGATTTCAGGAATTTAGCTTTTTCAGTAATTCCGATTTCAGACGATTATCAAGATGTAAAAGTTATTAAGGAATATTTTAAAAGTTATCAAATAAAATATTTACCGATTTACTATGATTATAGAAATCAACTATTTGAAGCTTTAAGTATAGTAGGTCGACCTACTAGCATATTAATAGACCCAAACGGCAAAATAGTAACTAGCTTTGTCGGTAATACGAATTGGTATGATGAGAAGACTAGAGAAACCATTTTATCGTCTATCCCAGGAAATTATCCTGAGCCTAAGAATAGTTACAATGAGCAATCTCTTAATAAACCGGCTAAGCCTTTGCAGCCAATAAAAAAGGATACAATGAAGGAAAGTAATATACAAATTAAAAATGAGCAAAATTAATGAATGAAGTGAATAAATCGACTATTGCGGGTGTAGAATTTGATCAGATAATAACTAAACGGCAGATAAGTAAATTAGATCAATTAGTTGCTTCGATTTTTGGTGATTCTAAAGATGTGATTGCAGTTTTACGCCTTAGCGGCGTTATCGGTAAAGTAAGTACCGTGCAATCGGGGCTTACGTTAGAATCATTAAATGAGCTAATAGAAAAAGCTTTTAAAATAAAGAAATTAAAAGCGTTATGTTTAATTATTAATTCTCCCGGTGGTTCTCCGGTACAATCTGAACTTATTGCAAAACGTATTCGTGACCTTGCTAAAGAAAATAAAATAAAAATTTATAGTTTTATTGAAGATATGGCGGCTTCAGGCGGATATTGGCTTGCTTGCAGCGGTGACCGAATATATGCTTTGTCAAGTTCGGTTATTGGTAGTATTGGAGTAGTATCAAGCGGATTCGGTTTTCATGAAGCAATTAATAAACTTGGGATAGAGCGAAGAGTTTATACTGAAGGAAAAAATAAATCAGTATTGGATCCTTTTCAGCCTATTAATAAAGATGACCTTAAAATTATCAAAAATTTGCAGAAGCAGGTTTACGAGCATTTCGTAGATTATATTAAAACAAGAAGAGCAGGGAAGTTAACTCAGCAAGACGAAATTTTATTTAACGGCGAATTTTGGGCAGGACAAACAGCCCTTGATTACGGCTTAATTGACGGCATAGGTGATATGTATAGCGTAATGAAAGAAAAGTTCGGCGATAATATTAAGTTTCAATATCTGTGTGCTAAACAGCCTTGGCTTAAAAAGAAACTTGGCATTGGAAGCAAGATGTTAACTGATAATCTTGCTAATGCTTTAATTAATGCCGTTGAAAATAAAATTATTAACGATAAATTTGATATAAAATAATATGACTATAACACAATTTAAAATTAAGAAACTAGAAAATTTTTTTGGTAGTTTACCGGAATATGCTACAGAGCATAGTGCAGGGATGGATTTAATAGCCGCAAATGAGCAACCTATAATTATAAAAATCGGTGAAATACAGCTAATCCCAACTGGTCTTGCTATAGCATTACCGGATTCATTTGAAGCGCAGATAAGACCCCGTTCAGGTCTTGCTGTTAAACACGGTATTACGGTTGCCAATTCACCGGGTACTATTGATGCCGATTATCGAGGCGAAATAAAAGTTATTCTTATTAATCTCGGTAAAGAAGATTTCATTATAGAAAAAGGCATGCGAATTGCTCAAATGATAATCTCCAAGTACGAACGTATATTATGGGAAGAAAGTAGTACGCTTGAGGACACAGTACGTGGTAGCCGCGGCTTCGGCTCTACTGGTGTTTAGTTAGCCCTTATGTCATTCCCGCCTAGGCGGGAATCCAGAATAAATAGTCTAAAATAGTGCAGTGCATACTTGAAAAATAGCCATATAAAAAACTTGTTTTTTATATGGCTTACTGGATTCCCGCGAAACCGGGAATGACATAAAAACTATGAAATAATCTTACATATTTATGAAAATAAAATTATTAATTGCTATATTCTTATTAGCAGCTTTAAAGGTAAATGCTAATTCCAATCCTGTAGATAATATCAAACAAATCTTTACCTATATCGATCAAAAAAATTGGTTACAAGCTGAGGATTTAGCTTTAGAAGTAAATAGTAAAGCTTTAACAAAAATTGTGCTTTCGCAAAAATTTTTGGATAATAAATATTCAGATAATAGTTTTGAACAGGTAATAAAGTTTTTACGTGATAATCCGGATTGGCCTCAAAGTAAGCTGCTTGAAAAAAGGGCGGAAGAATATTTAAATAATAGTACGAATAAAAAAGTAATTTTTGATTGGTTTAGTAAACATCCGCCTCTTAGCGGTAAAGGTTATAAATTTTATGCAATTGCTGCAAGTAGTTTAATCAAAGATCAGAAGATATTATTACCTATTATTAAGGAAGCTTGGGTATATGCCAATTTCACTCCTGAAGAAGAAAATGCATATTACAATAAGTGGCATAAATATTTAACTGTGAGTGGTCATTTAGAGCGAATAGAAGAACATTTATGGAAAAATGATATTAGGTCTGCTGAGCAATCCCTAAAATATGTAGATCAAGGCTATCGTAATTCTTTTAAGGCACAAATTGCGATTATTAATAAATCACCAAATGCTGAAAAATTTTTTAGAAGTGTTCCTGAAAAATACTATACTTCCGGTTTGTTATATCGTTATTTAGATTCTAAAAAAACGCAAAAGCCGACAATGGAAGTTATTACTTTGTTTAAGAAAGCCAAAAATAACCGTAAACATTTTGCTAAATGGTGCCGCATTCAATCTTATTATGCTCGTGAATTGATCGATTATAAAGATTTTGCAGGTAGCTATAAAATGGCAACGCTTCCTTTTGCTACTTGTCCTGAAACCATAAGAGAGCAGGAGTGGCTTGCCGGCTGGCTTTCTTTAAGTTTTTTTAAAAAGCCTGATCAAGCATTAGTACATTTTAATAAGTTTATTAAAGTTGTTAAGACTCCGATTAGTTTGGCACGTGGGTTTTATTGGCTTGGTCGCACTTATGAAGCAAAAGGCGATAAGCAAATGGCTAAAAAATTTTACGAGCAAGCAGCCAAACATTCTTTTACCTTTTACGGGCAGGTAGCAAATATTGAATTAAATAGGACAAAGCTAGTTTTGCCTCCTATTCCTGTAATAACTTCTGAAGAAAGGAAAACTATAGAAAATAAAGAGATTATTAAAGCAATAAGGTTACTGGTTAAATATAATAAAAACTACTTAGCCATGATATATTCCAAAGCAGCGATTAAAAATACTAAAAATCCTGTAGAAATTCGAATAATTGCAAATATTATTAAAGCAAATAATAATACTAATCATATGGTTGAGGTGGCAAAAATTGCTGCCCAAAATAATGTTTTTATTCCGGATTGTGCTTTTCCGACTCCGTATAATCTAGCAGGTTTACCTATCCCACCTCATTTAACTTATGGAATAATTAGACAGGAATCGGTTTTTGATCATAAAGCAGTAAGTTATGCAAATGCTATGGGTCTCATGCAACTTATTAAAGGTACTGCTTGTGATACCGCAAGATCCATAAATGTTAAATGTAATGTAGCAGATTTAACTAGAAATCCGGTATATAATATTAAACTTGGCTCGCATCATTTCAAAAAATTATTAGATGATCATAAAGGTTCTTATATTCTGTCTATTGCTTCTTACAATGCCGGAAGTCATAATGTAGTAAAATGGATAGATAGGTTCGGTGATCCAAGGGATATAAAAGATACAAGAAAAGTGATTGACTGGATAGAACTTATACCTTATCGAGAAACAAGAGATTACGTTCAAAGAGTACTTGAAAATGTCCAAATTTACCGAACAATCTTGAATAAGAATAATAATTTATATTTTAAACGTGACTTACATGCATCAAAAAGTTAATTTTTATTAATATTTTATTTTGACATATAGTAATCAACCACTTTCATCTTTCAGATGAAAGTTTGTTTTATAGCGACTAGAAGTCGCATATGAAGCTAAAGCTTATGCGACCCGTATGTGCAAAATCAGGTCTGGCTCATGTGTACCAATATGCCTATTAATCATATAATCGTTACATTACCACTATTAGACCTACAGTAACTTCCTTGCACACACAATGTCTACCACACTGTATAACAGCTAAGAAAATGTTTGAGAAATTTCCTGACTTAAAAAATAAATTATGGGGTACCGAATTTTGGACTAATGGATATTTTATGAGTATGGTTGGAAAACATAGAGATGAGAAAAAATTACACAACTATGTAAAGAATCAAGGGGCGGATCGACCATCATATAAAGCTTTTCATCAGAAGCAACTAAAACTTTTTTAGATACCTCGCAGCTCTGCTGCGAGGAGTATCATTTCTTGCTTTATTTTCAAAAAAATTTTCTAAAATTTTCAACATAAGACACTATTTTAAATTATATGTGCATCTTAATAACATATTATACTTAAAAACAACTATTAATTGAAAAATTTATCAAAAGTTTGTTTAGCTATTTCATACCAAGAATTTTCAGAAGTAGCAGCTTTATTACTAAAGCTGCATATAATTAGATGGTCTTTAGCTCTCGTCATTGCAACGTAGAGTAGTCTCATATATTCCTGTAGGTCTTTTAGTTTTTCAGCTTCTTTTAGTTCTTGCAAAAATTGTGGAGTATCAGCAGCATTCGCAGAAAAAAACATTTCCCCGTTATCATTCCAAATAAATTTATTGCTGCTTACCGGTAATGAAGTAGAATCACATAATATAACAATAGGGGCTTCAAGTCCCTTAGAGCCGTGTACGGTCATTACTCTTATTTTATCCGAATGTTCCATATCACGTTTAATATAGATATCGTTATTTTCAAACCAAGCAACGAATCCTTGCAAAGAATTATCTATATCATTCGCATAATTACTACTTAATGTTAATAACTCATTTATCATGTCATCGCTATCATCGCCGTTATGAACATTTAAGAGTTTACGCAAATTTAGACTATTAACTACTAGAGTAAAAAAATTCTCGGCAGTTGAGGCTTTATAAATCTCAATTAAGGAATTTAATTTTTCGTATATATCATGGTATGAGGATAGATTATCCCACAGGCTTTCATCTTTTTTATTTATAAGCAGTTCATATAATGGCTGCTCATTTATTCCAATAATCGGTGATTTTAGTAAGCAGGCAAGGTTTAAATCATCATCAGGTAATAACACAAATTTAGCCACGGACATTAAATCCATTATCGATAAATGATCTTTAAGATTAATTCTATCACTTATCTCAACCTTAAGCTTAGCTTTGCTAAGTTCTTTTATCAAATTATTACTAAATTTATCTCGCTTTCGTACTAGTATCATAAAATCTTTTTCAGATATACTCAATGAACTTGAAAAATTGGCTGAGTCGTCTTTGTAATCCCTAGGATGCTGAACGTTTAGTATACGCTCCGCTCCTTGGCTTACAGACTCCTTGCTCTTCTCCAAGTTGATCTTCGTATAACCACTCTTCATTGCACAGATAGTAGAGGGCAAGATTTCTTTGCTTTCTATTTTTTCTTTTATGAAATTTACGATTTTCTCTATAAGTAAATCTGCAGCCGATTTAGAATTTTCATAATCTTCAGGCAATGCCCAAAAAAGTTCTTCTTGTTTTTCGCTTGTCACTAAGGGCCAAACCGTTACTGTACCTTGATGTGTGCGAAATGAGGATATTAAAGGATTATCCGGAAAGAATAAATTAGGGTAATCAGATTTTATATTTTTCAAAACATAGTGAGTAAATTGTAAAATCTCTGCACATGATCTATATGAATATTCAAGGGTGATATTTTTGAATTTCTTATTAGCATGTGTAAGGTTTGCTTTTAGTTGCTCATTTACTAAACTGAAATTACGAAGATCGGCACCTTGAAAACTGAAGATAGATTGTTTATCGTCGCCTACTATAAAAACGCTATTATTTGGCTTATCTATAGCATTAAATTCTGTTATTAAAGTAGTAATAATATTCCACTGTGGGGGGCTTGTGTCTTGTGCTTCATCAACCAAAATATGATTTATTTCACTCTCCAGTTTATGCAGCAACCATTCGTGCGTAGCTTTATTATTTAGTAATTTTTCGGTGTAGTAAATTAAATCATCGTAATCGAGTAAATTATTTTCTTCTTTATATGAATCGTATTTTTTTAAAATAATATAAGCAAGTTTAGTAAGTAAATTCGTATGATATTCTAGTTCCTCTATGCGACGTAGCTCATCTAAGCGGTAAATTTCAGAGGTAATTTTTTCTAGCTCTAGCAATAATTTAGGATATTTTCTTATTAATTCTTTCGATAAAAAGCTTTTACGTTTTTTTCCGTCTTTGGTAAAAAAAATTTCTTTCGGTTCTATTTCCAAATCATATTCTACAAATAAGTTTTTTACCTTATCGTAAATATTATTTAATTCTCCTAATGCTAATCTTTTATTTTGTATTTCTTCCGGAATAGTTTCATGAGTAAATAACTTTTTGAATTTAATTTTCTGCTCTATTATTTCGGTAAAAATATCTTGCAGAGTTATTTCATGAAAACGGTTAAGTAAAATTTTAATTAAGTCATTATGTTCATCGCTTAAGTAAATTTCATTTCTGATATTTAGGAAGATATCTTGTAGCTTGGTTTCTTCAAGAATCTTAAATTCTGGTGTGATACCTGCTTCTAAAGGAAAAGTTTTAAGGATTTTTTGACAAAACGCATGGATAGTATAGATATTTAAAGGTTCATTGCTATTTAGTATTTTATCGTATAAAGTTTTTGCGTTTTCTATTTCTTGTGACAACGGCTTATTGCCTAGCATTAAAAAAAGTTCTTCTTCTAGTTTCTCTGCATTGCAAAGAGAAAGATGTTTAAGTTTGCTATTAATCCTTGCTTGCATTTCTACGGCAGCAGCATTAGTAAAAGTAAGGCATAAAATATTTGAAGGTTCTACTCCTTTGATCAATAAGCGTAAGAACCGATCGGTTAGGATCTTGGTTTTACCGGTACCTGCCGATGCCGATACCCAAACGGAATAATTAGGATCAGATGCTTCTCTTTGTAAGTCACTCATTATTTCTTTTTTTTATATTGTATGGATCCGATGTCATTCCCACATGGATCAATTTCCCCTCTGTCACCCCTGTAACTTGATCACAGGGGCCAGCTTAAAATACTAATAATATTAGTATTTTAAATTATTTTTCTGGATACCGTGATCAAGTCACAGGATGATACCAGAGCGTTTTTCAAAAGTCATGTATTTAACGACGCCTATAAATCACATAGATTACGATTAAGGAAATAGCAAGTCCAAACCAAGTTAGGGCGTATTCTAAATGGTCGTTTCTAATAGCTGCTAAATGATTTATTGAAAGAGGTAATAAAATATCTAAATTGCTAATGTCTTTTCCTTCCTCGATAATATAAAAATTCTCTAGATTTAATCCTAAAGCTTCGGATGCAGCTTTTAAATCTAATGTTAGCCACACATTATTTTTTATATCGTTGGTAGGTAAGTAACTACGGGTTTTTTCGGAAGGCATAGTAACACCAATTATTTCATGTTTTTGATCATTGGCTGCTTGTGTAATAATATTTTTATTGCGATTACTAAACCAGCCTCGTGCTACTAAAATAATTTGTTCTTCTAGAGTTTTAAAGGGAGTCACTAAATAATAACCATCTTTTTCACTCGACATTGATCGCCTACCATATAAATATATGTCTTTATTAGGCAAAAATTGACCGGTAATTTTTGCCTTACGATAAATTAAATTGCTACCAAGTTCTTCTAAATTAATTGCAGGTGAGGTTAGATTAGCTTGCATTGAGGCTAAAAATAATTTCTTTTCTTTTAAACGACTAAGCTGCCAAAAGCCTAAAGAGATAAGTATTATAAAGGTTATAAGTACAAAGAAATTTGTTAAATTAGTTTTGTTAGTCATGGTTATCCAATGTCATTCACGCGTAGATCAGTTTTTTTGCTGTCATACCGTGGCTTGACCACGGTATCTAGAAATACAATTTAAAATACTAATTTTTTAACTGGATACTGTGGTCAAGCTACGGTATGACACTGAATGCGTTTTTTGATTCACGCAACAATGCCTTCGTAGGAATGACATTAATATCACAATTTAAGCCGGTGTTATAAAATCTTATTTATGAAATCTTTATGTTTCTGTAGTTCTTCTTTTGTAGGTTTAATAACGATAGTAGCTTGTCGTGTTTTGTTATTTACTTGATTAGTTGCTAAATTATTTATTCCGATAGATTTATCAACCATCTTAAAAGCGGATTGTCTACCGCCTGTTAGTTCTACATACACTTCTGCAAGTAATGCCGCATCTTTCAAAGCACCGTGAAGTTGTCTACCGGAATTATCAACTTTAAATCTTTTACATAATGCATCAAGATTATATTTTGCTCCCGGAAACATGCTTCTAGCCATCACAAGAGTATCGATAGTATTTGCTAGTTCCAAGAGTTTAATTTCGGCTCTCTTTAATAATGATAATTCATAATTTAGAAATGTAATATCGAAAGGAGCATTATGAATAATAAGTTTGCTATCTGAGATAAACTCTAAAAAATCATCGGCTATTGTATGAAATAAAGGCTTATCTTTCAAAAACTCACCGGAAAGGCCGTGAATTCTATAAGCCTCAAACGGCATGTCTCGCTCAGGATTAATATAAAAATGAAAATTCCTGCCTGTTAATACCTTATTCACCATCTCAATAGCACCGATCTCAACGATTCGGTGACCTTGTCTTGGGTCAAGTCCTGTAGTTTCGGTATCTAAAATTATTTCTCTTAAACTCGACATTCTAACTTTTTTATTAAATTACTTATTTGTTTTTCCAAGTCTAACATATCAACGCCGCTATTTATAGAAAAATCTGCTTTTGCTATTTTGCTCTTTTGTGATAGTTGAATTTCTTTGATTTTATTATAAATTTTTATGTCAAACGAAGATCTCGTTATCGCTCTTTGCATTCTTACTTCTTCAGAGCAATATATTGTTACGACAAAATCAAAATATTTATCAAATTTAGCTTCATAAAGCAGAGGTATTTCAGCAAAACCAAATTTGGAATTAGCGTTTTCTTTTTTAAATAAAATGAGTTTATCTATTAGTAAGGGGTAAATAAAATTTTGTAATTTCTCTCTAGATAGGTCATTATTGTAAATTAAATTACTGATTTTTCCGATATTGAAATACCCAAGTTCAGGTAGTAATTTTAAGATTTGAGTTTGCACGCTCAAATCTTGATATAATTCTTTTATGCATCGATCGGCACAAAAAGTTTTATATCCCTTCTCTGCTAGATAATCCAAAACAAAAGTTTTTCCCGATGCATAGCTACCGGTAATACCTATTGCTAACATTTTGCTATAAAAATTTTATGTTCATTAGCGAGTTTTACAGTTAGTTCTTGTTCGACTACAATCACTTCATCTGCTTTGATTGCTATACCGCTATAATTATACTTAGCAAGGTTTCGTATAGTATCCGGACCGATCGTCGGCATATCTAGCCTTGTATCCTGACCTAATTTCGGTATTTTTACTAACACTCCTCCATGAGGATTTTTACGTAAATCTGCACATCTTGCTATTAAATTATCCGTCCCTTCAGCAGCTTCTATACCAAGTATATAGCCACTTTCAACTATAACCGATTGTGCAATGTCGAATGGACTTAAATGATTTAATATTTTTATTCCAAGCTCAATATCATATTTATCTGAACTCGTAGGGTTAGTATCGGTTATAATATTGGAGTCACATTGTTGATTTTTATATATTTCGTTACTAGAAATTACTTTAAAACCATAACTTTCAAAAAAATCTGCTACTGTTTTTAGCAAACTATCATCTCCTCGAATTTTTTGTCCAAGTATTTTAAAAAGCAATAAACCGCCTATTTTATCTACGGCTAAATTTTTAAAATTCGGTCTATTAACTCTGCCTATAAAAATAATATTTTGTACCTCATTCTCCTTAAAATATTTTATAGCTTCCCCGAGCATACCGATTTTTAAAACTTTATATTCAAAATTTTTAATTTGGTTTATATCAGCTTCGCCTTTAATTGCCGCTATATAACATTTACCGCCTTGCATAGTATAATTATTGGCTATTAAGTAAGGTAATGAGCCTCTGCCTGCGATAATTCCAAGATTTGGTAGCATAATAAGTTTTTAATTTAGAAGTCTAAACGTTTATTATAATTGCATTTTTAATATAAATCTAGAATTCTTATTTGACCTTTACATTTTGATCAAATTAAGGCATAATACTAGGTGCTAATATAGCTATAGTAATAAACGTAATTTAGAATAGAGGTTGCGGACTCGGGGGCAGTACCCGACGCCTCCACCAATATGTAAGTGTTATGTATGGTTCTTATGTCATTCCTGCGAAAGCAGGAATCCAGTAAAACTTGTTTTTATATGTTTATTTTATCAAATATTTACCTATATTAAGATTACTTTTTCTGGACTCCCGCTTTCGCGGGAATGACATAGAACGAACCACCACAATAACAATTTTGGGGGCGAAATAGGATCGACGTACTTAATAAAAAAATTGCTTTTACTCGGGATGATTCCGCCGATGGCTTTTGCCATATGGGTCAAAACAAAGAAACGCAAACGATAATAATCGTTATGTAGGTGCTCCAGCTTTAGCTGCAGCTTAAAACCTACGCGGCTTGGGGGGTTTTGCCGGGCAACAGAAAAACCCTCACGTATACTTGTTTAATTTGAAAAATGGGCAACAAAGTCTTTTGTTGATAATCCTCACTCACGTACTAGTATGTACGCTGCGGTTATCAGCCTCAAGGTCGATTCCTCTTTTCCAAATTAAACTTCGTCTACCTATTTTTATTTATTTTAGAGTGTATATTTTACTTTTCTCATATGAATACCGAATATAAAAAATTTGTGAATGAATATATGCTAGAATTTGTGAAAAAAATTCTAACAAAAATTCAGCATGAAAATTTATATTGGGATCAGTTAATATATATATCATATAGAACTGATAATCCTGCGGTAATTTTACCCTTAAAAGTTAAGCAAGCATATCCAAAACAAATAACAATAGTACTGCAATATCAGTTTGAAAATTTAATAGTAAATGATACGGGTTTTTCTTTAACGGTAAGTTTTGACGGTGTTAAAGAAATAATTTACGTACCTTTTGATGCACTTATCAGTTTTGTTGATTCCAATAATAATTACAGCCTAACTTTTAATCAGTCGTTAAATGTACAAGAAAATCATCAACATGAAGAGGAAATAAGTAATAATAAAAGTTGTAAGACGTCATTATTTCCAAATCCAAATGTTATAATGTTAGATAAGTTTCGTAATTCTTCTAAATCTAAACCTAATTAAAATATTGAAAGAGAATATATCGAAAGTAGTTATATATACTGATGGTGCATGTGCAGGTAATCCTGGTCCCGGAGGATGGGGAGCTTTACTTCAATTTAATGATACTAGTAAAGAAATATTAGGGTATGAATTAGATGCGACTAATAATCGTATGGAAATTATGGCAGCACTTGAAGCATTGAGGATTTTGAAAAAATCTTATAATGTTGAGATTTATACTGATAGTAAATATTTGCAACAAGGAATTACTGCTTGGATTCATAATTGGGTAAAAAATAATTGGTGTAAAAGTAACAATGAACCCGTTAAAAATGCTGATTTATGGCAAAAATTATACGCAGAATTGAGTAAACATACTATTATTTGGAAATGGGTAAAAGGTCATGCAAATAATAGCGGTAATATTGCTGCCGATAAGCTTGCAGTGCAAGGAAGACAAACTGCTATAGAAATTTTAAAATGTCGTTGATAGATAAGTTTTTTATTACTTTTTTTCACAAAAAAGTAGGAGAAGATGAGTTTTTGAATCAATATTATGAAAGCCGTAATATTAATTATTTAGGACGTCTAAGGAGATTTGTTATTTATAAAAATGTAAATGAACCTACAAAAATTTCGCCAAGTTGGCATGCTTGGTTACATCATTTAGTAAATGAGATACCAAAAAATATTCAGCTTTTTCCATGGCAAAAGGATAATAGACATCTTCCCAAACTCGCCTATAGAGAGGAATTTAAAGGAGACACGGAATGCAGCACCGCAGCGTACACAAACGTACGTGAGGATGCAAGTACTGGATCGACGTATAAATTACTTCTAGAAGTAGAGTTTGGGAAGATGTCTAATAAAATAGCTAAAAAGCCGCCTAAAACATCAAATCTTAAATATAATAGATGGCAACCGTAATTAATTATAAAATATAAAAAAACAATGAAACAGAATATTATTGAAACAATTATCGGCTTTGTAGTATTAATTATTGCTTTGCTATTTTTGATTTTTGCCTACAAAACAGGTAGTTCTATAACTAGCTCAAAAGGTTATCAGGTAACCGCTAATTTTCAGAGTGCAGAGGGTATAGCAGTTGGAAGTGATGTGATGATTTCAGGTATAAAAATCGGTAGTGTAAAGAAAATTACTTTAGACCCGAATAGCTTTTACGCAAGTGTATATCTAAATATTAATGCTGATGTTAAAATACCTAAAGATTCCAAAGCTCAAGTAGTCACCAGTGGCTTACTTGGAGGTAAGTATATTTCGATCGTACCCGGTAATGACGATGAAAATTTAGCCGCTAATGAAGAAATAAGATATACTCAATCAGCAATTAATATTGAATCATTAATTAATAAAATCGTTTCTTCATTTGGCAGTAAATAGTAAAAAACAAAAAATAATTAAATTCAGCCGAATCTATTTTAGATTCGGTTTTTTTATTTTAAAATCTCATAAATTTATAGTCCCTTTGGTGGTTAAAACCTCCATCTTCCAGATGGAAAAGCTTTAGCTTGCCATGTGCGCCATGATGCGTTAGCATCACAAGCACCATGAGTTCAATACGTCAGGAAATTACGT
>JAPYLE010000244.1 GCA_027293795.1 Rickettsia endosymbiont of Ixodes persulcatus | reverse complement strand
TAATGATTTAAAGCAGTTCCTTAAGAAATTAATTATAGATTGGGGAAAATTTTCTTTGAAAGATAAATATCGTAAAACCAGATTATCTTCCTTAAATACACTAAAATTATTAACAATTATGGCTTAACTTGATGCGTATGGATTTTCTGATTGTGTCATCCGCCCCCCGGCGACTTGATCGCGGGATCCAGTTAAAAATACTAAAATTATTAGTATTTTAAGTTGTTTTTTGGACCCCGTGGTCAAGCGAACTAGGTGACACAGCGGATTTTATCATGTCATGCGATAACACTTCCACAGGAACGACATCAAGTTATAAATAAAAAAGCCGAGCAGTAAACTCGACCTTTTAAGATACTATAATTAGTAAATAATTTTAGTGGTGTACAACTGTTACAGCTCTACGATTATAAGCGAAAGCTTCTTCAGTATTACCCATCATAGCAGGTCTATCTTTACCGTAAGAGATTGTATTTAATCTGTTATGATCGATTCCTTTATGAGCTAAGAATTTTTTCGCTGCGGCTGCTCTTCTTTCACCTAAACCTAAGTTATATTCTCTAGTACCTCTTTCATCGCAATGTCCTTCAACGGTAGCTTTTACTTCAGGATGCTTTGATAACCAGCAAGCTTGTCTCTCTAGTTCTTCTTTAGCCTTTGGTGATAAAGCAGAACTATCAAAAGCAAACCATACTGCATTCCCTGCATGCTTCTCAAAATCTTTCATTAATGATATTTCTTCTCCTTGATTCATCCCACCGTCAAATTGTAGTGCTCTTTTTGTTGTATTACACCCTGCAAGCACAAATAATGCAAGAAAAACTAATGTAATTTTTGTTTTCATAATTAAACTCCTTGAGATTATAATTTATTAATATTGAATTCATTTTAGTTAGTTATAAACTCAAACTAACCAAAAGCTATGTGAGCTAGTATATATTATTATTTTATTAGTTTAAAGGCTAAAATATTATAAAATGCAATTACTTATGTATAAATGTGGTAAAAATATCATTTTTATAATGCTAGTAGATAGACGAAGTTTTATTTGGAAAAGAGCAAGGGGTATATAGTTGAGGAGCGGAGGCGTATATGCACTGCAGACCTTATATAGCCAATTTTTCAAATAAAACGAGTATATTCACCATCTTATTAATGCACTGCCCCAAGTTAAACCGGCACCGATAGCTGAAAATAGTAGAATATCGCCCTTTTTTATTTTACCTAATGCTTTGAGAGTACTTAAAGCAAGAGGAATGGAAGCCGCTGAACAATTAGCGTGTTTCTCTACGGTCTTTATTATCTTATGTTCTTCTATATTTAACAACTCAGCGAGTTTATTGATAATACGGACATTTGCTTGATGAGGTATAAAATAATCAATATCGCTTACGCGATATTGATTAGCACGCAATAACTCTTCTATAGATTGTTGCATTTTTTCTATTGCATGACGGAATAATTTTTGACCCTGCATAATGATTTTACCGCTAGTACCATTCATACTTACACCACTGTTTGCATATAGTATTTCATAATCGATACCGCTTGAAAAAATATTACTATCTATTAAACCGGAATCATCGCTACTACGCTGCAATATCACACTCCCCGCTCCATCACCGAATAAAACACAGGTAGACCTATCATTCCAGTCTAATAGCGATGTCATTTTCTCGGCACCTATAAGCAAAACAGTTTTATATTTACCGGACGCAATAAGAGAATTTGCTACTTGCAACCCATACACAAAACCGGCACATACTGCTTGTAAATCAAAAGACGGTATATTAGTTAAACCAAGATAGCCTTGAAGTTTAGTGGCAACCGAAGGGAAGCTATTATCCGGAGTAGTAGTACATGTAATTATTAAATCGATATCATTTGCCGATATCCCTGCATCTTCTATAGCTTTTTCAGCTGATTTTAAAGCAAGATGGGAAGTATATTCTGTATCGCCTGCTATATGACGCTGCGTAATACCTGTTCTTGTTCTAATCCACTCATCGTTAGTATCTACGAATTTTGTAAGCTCGTCATTACTAACTATTTTTGAAGGAAGATATTCGCCGCAACCAATAATTTTACAGGTCATAAATCTTAAGCTTTAGGCTACTTCTTCTTCAGTTTCAATTTTTTTTGTTACTACTTGACGATTATTATAAGTGCCGTCAACTAAAGAAACGTGATGCGGAAGTTTATATTCACCGGTTTGTGAGTCAACTATTACGTTAACTTTACCGAGTGCTAAGTGCGCACGTCTCATATTACGTTTTGATTTTGATGTTTTCTTCTTTGGAACTGCCATTATTATCCTCTAATATAAATTAAAAAGTATTTGTCAAATTAGTGGAGCAGTATATTATAATCTTGTAATAAAATCTAGATGAAATTAAACTTATGAAAATTTTTATAACATACATTTTTAGTATATTAGCCTTTTTTTCCTTAAGCGGCTGCAAAACTATCGAAAATAGAGGGCAATCCATAGATGATTCGGCACTTGTAAAATTAGAGTCTAAAAAACTAAATAAAGTAGAAGTCGTAGAATTAATCGGTACGCCTACTATGGTACCGGAATATTCCCAAAATACTTGGTATTATGTTGAAAGGGTTATGTCTCAAAGAGCTTGGCTTAATCCAAAAATTGAAAAGCAAAAAATAGTAAAAATTACCTTTGATGCTAATAATTTTATGCAGGAAGTAGTAATAATAGATGATTCTCATAGACAAGATATAGAAATAGTCTGTGAATATACTAGGACATATGGAACAGAACTTAACGGACTACAAAAATTTGTTAAAAATTTAGGTAGATTCAATAAAACTACCGACGGGAATAAAAATAAAAGCAAGAATAAGAAGAAGAGATAAGTACCTTAATCGTCATTGCGAGCAAACGTAGAGAGCGTGATAATCCATTTACCGGGTTGCTGCTTCAATTACTTCGTAATTTTTCTCGCAATGACGAAAAAACCGATCCACGCAGGAATGACACCAACACCCATAAAACAAAAACTATCTAGTATGATTTCGATATTTAGTAAATTAAAACAAAGTTTATCTAAAACTTCTAATAAAATATCAGAAGGTATCGACAAAATATTTTACAAGAAAAAATTAGACGAAGAAACTCTAGAAGAGCTAGAAGAGCTACTTATCTCAAGCGATATGAGCGTTTCGGTAGTAACTAATATTATTGAAGAGTTTAAAAAGGTAAAATTTGACAAAGAAATAGATAGTAGTACAGTAAAGGAAGCCCTTGCTAAATTGATAGAAGAGCAGCTGTTAAAATCAGAAATTCCTTTTACTCTAGATGCAAATAAATTAAATGTAGTATTAGTTTGCGGTGTTAACGGTGCAGGGAAAACTACGACTATAGGTAAGCTTGCTGCAATGTACTCAGCACAAGGGAAAAAAGTAGCGGTTGCTGCCTGCGATACTTTTAGAGCAGCTGCTGTAAATCAGCTAAGTACTTGGGTAGATAGAGCAAATGCACTACTTATTACCGGTGAAGAATTGGCTGATCCTGCAAGTGTTGCTTACCGCGGGATGGATGAATCGATGAAACAAAATATCGATATACTTTTTATTGACACGGCAGGTAGACTTCATAATAAAAAAAACTTAATGGATGAACTCGCCAAGATCGTAAAAGTTATAAAAAAATTAGATGAGAGCACACCTACTCATAGCATTTTAGTAATTGATGCTATTACAGGACAAAATACTTATAACCAAGCCGAGTATTTTAATGATGCTACTAACTTAACAGGGCTTATCGTGACTAAACTAGATGGAAGTGCTAAAGCAGGCGTAATTGTCGGAGTAGTACAAAAATTCAATTTACCGGTGTATTTTATCGGCATAGGCGAGAAGATAGAGGATTTAAAAATATTCGATCGACATGATTTTGCTAAAAGTTTAGTAGGACTGTGAGATTTTGTTTATAAAAATTACTATTTGTCATACCGCGACTTGATCGTGGTATCTTAAGAAACAACCTACAGAGATGAATAACTTATCTTCTTATTTTTACTAGATACCGTGGTCAAGCCACGGTATGACACAGAGAATAAAAAACACTCAAATCATAAAATGACCCAAAAAAATACCTTATTACTAATAGACGGATACGGATTTGTTTTTAGAGCCTATTATGCACAACAGCCTTTAGCTTCGCCGAAAGGCGAGCCTGTCGGCGCTCTTTACGGTTTTACTTCAATGCTGCTAAAATTACTGAGCGACTTTAAGCCTAAACATGTCGCTGTAGTATTTGATAGCGGCGGGAAAAATTTTCGCCATCATATTTATCCTGAATATAAAGCTAATCGTCCCCCTCCCCCTGAAGATTTAATAATGCAATTACCATTAGTTCGTGATGTTGCAAGTAACTTAAGTTTTCCTATTCTAGAGAAAAACGGCTATGAAGCCGATGACATTATCGCAACCTTTGCTACTAAAACGGCTGCACTCGGCGAAGATGTAGTCATTATCTCTTCCGATAAAGATTTATTGCAGTTAATGAATAAAAACATCAAAATATATGATCCACTAAAAGGAAAATATATTACAGAGGATGATGTTGTTAAAAAATTTGGCACTACTTCTAATAAATTACGTGAAGTAATGGCTTTAATCGGCGATAGATCGGATAATATTCCAGGCGTACCCTCTATTGGACCAAAAACGGCAAGTAGTCTTATAACGCAATTTGGTTCGATAGAAAATATATTTAACTCTTTAGACCAAATCTCAAGCGTAAAACAACGTGAAACTTTACAAAATTCAAGAGAAGCAGCTTTAATTTCATGGCAGTTAATAGGGCTTGATTCTAATGTTAATTTAGATTTTCAGCTGAATAATTTAGAATGGTCACCTCCAAATAGCGATAAATTAACAGGATTTTTACAGGAATATGGTTTTAGATCTTTATATAGAAGAGCAGAAAATTTATTTGATATTAAAATTAATTACCACAAAGAGATAATAGACAATAAAGTAGCGGAAATAAAAGAAATTAGTAATAAAATTGAACTTGAAAATTTTGCTAAAGAAGCTGAAACAGTAGGAATATTCGGGATATATTTACTACAGTATAAAGGAGATAATCTTGCTTTTATTTTATCACTACAAAATAAAAGTTATATTATTAAAATTTCAAATACGACCAATGACCTTTTTTCCTATAATACTAAAACTAATAACAGCTGGTTTTCGGATATTATTTTTAATTTACTAACCGATAAATCCATAAAAAAAATTACGTACTCTCTTAAACCTTTACTTAAGTTTTATGCAAACCAATCTCATGAGATTACGGCGATTGAAGATTTAGAGCTAATACAATATGCATTATCGGCAGGTTTATTACAGAAAAATTTATTTGAAGAAGCTCAAAAAGAAACTGTAATAGAAAATATAATCAATGAATCGGCAAAAATAGTAATAAATTTTATCTCACTTTATAAGCAAAATATATTGGAGCTTAAAGATAATAAAGCCTTTAGACTTTACAGCAATATTGATTTACCTATTTGTTTTATTTTAGATAAAATGGAGAAGGTCGGTATTAAAGTAGATGCTAATTACTTGAAACAATTATCCGCTGAATTTAGAACAGAAATAGCTAGACTTGAAGAAAAAATTTTTGCTCTTAGCGGAACTAAATTTAATATTGGTTCGCCAAAACAATTAGGCGAAATCTTGTTTGAAAAAATGCAATTACCTTTCGGTAAAGCTTCGGCTAAAGCAAGCTCTTACTCAACAGGGGCAGAAATACTAGAAAAACTTAGCGAGCATGGATATAATATTGCCGATTTGTTACTAAGGTGGCGGCAACTTACAAAATTAAAAAATACTTACACTGATAGTTTACCAAAACAAATAGATAATATAACTAGGCGAGTACATACGACATTTTTACAAACTTCTACCACTACAGGAAGGCTTAGCTCACAAGAACCTAATTTGCAAAATGTACCTATTCGCTCTAGTGAGGGGAATAAAATCAGACAAGCTTTTATTGCTGAAGAAGGTTATAAATTAATATCTGCCGATTATTCTCAAATTGAGCTTAGAATATTAAGCCATATTGCAAATATAGATGCACTAAAACAAGCATTTACCAATAAAGACGATATACATACTCAAACTGCTTGTCAGATCTTTAATTTGCAAAAAGATGAACTAACTAGTGAACATAGACGTAAAGCAAAAGCTATAAATTTTGGTATTATTTACGGTATTAGTGCTTTTGGGCTTGCTAAACAATTAAACGTTACTAATAGTGAAGCTGCCGAATATCTTAAGAAATATTTTGCCGAATATAAAGGAGTACAAGAATATATGGAGCAAACAAAAGCTTTTGCAAGTAGCAACGGCTATGTTACAAATTTCTTTGGCAGGAAATGTTTTGTACCTTTAATTCATGATAAAAAGTTTAAACAATTTGCAGAGCGTGCGGCTATTAATGCACCTATTCAAGGAACCAATGCCGATATAATTAAAATTGCCATGATCAATCTAGATCAAGAAATAGAAAAACTTAAGCTTAAAACAAGACTAGTGCTGCAAATTCATGATGAATTACTGTTTGAAGCACCGACTGATGAAGTAGAATGCATAATACCTATTATCAAAAAAATCATGGAAAACTCTACTAATATGGTCGTACCGATTATTACTGAAATTAGGGCTGGTAATAACTGGATGGAGATTCATTAGGTAATATAATTATGGCTTACTTGCGTGGATAAGCTCTCCATTGTCATCCTAGCTAACTTGATCGACCTTGTTGCATGGATTGAAAAACACGCTCGGTTATCATACCGCGGCTTGACCACAGTATCTAGAAAAAAATAAAAATGGATCCCGCGATCAAGTCGCGGGATAACAAATTGAATGTTTTTCAAAATCTAGCAGTAACATTAAATTAAAAAGAGAGTAATGTATGAAAAATTTTATATTCACGTCTGAGTCAGTTTCTGAAGGGCATCCGGACAAAATTGCCGATCAAATTTCAGATACGGTACTTGATAAAATTCTTAAACAAGACCCTGGCGGTCGAGTCGCCTGCAAAACTTTTGTATATGTTTCAAATTCTCCAAACCGCTATACCACGCATCCATCACTACGGCATCAGGATTGATCCCTCTTTCCTTAGCTAAAGTAAGCATAATTATATTACCTAATGAATCTCCATCCAGTTATTACCAGCCCTAATTTCAGTAATAATCGGTACGACCATATTAGTAGAGTTTTCCATGATTTTTTTGATAATAGGTATTATGCATTCTTTGTTTTCCCATCTGTTTCTTTATCATATATTCTATAATCTACAGGGGTAGATTGATCAGTTTTAGTATTGTAATGCAGTAAGTTGACCATAACTATACCAGGTATAACATCATGTACAGCTCCAGAATA
>JAPYLE010000243.1 GCA_027293795.1 Rickettsia endosymbiont of Ixodes persulcatus | reverse complement strand
GATTTTGTCCGAACATTTTTAAATTTGCTTGTTAATTAGGTTCTGTGTACTTTTGATTAATAATTTTCATCCTAGCTAACTTGATCGCGGTATCCAGTCTTTATTAATTTTTTTCTGGATACCGCAGGTACAAGCCACGGTATGACATTTTTTCTATAATTTGCAGCTAAAAAGAACTAAAATACTATAATACATTTTTATAAAAAAATCTTGCAATGACTAATAAAAAAAACTATCATATAGTTTTCATCGGTAACATGGCTTTGGTATGCCTAAATATTACCGGAAAATCTAGAAATACCGATTTATAAATATTATGCCTAAATTAAAAACAAAATCTGCCGTAAAAAAACGTTTTAAACTTACTGCTAGCGGCAAGGTTGTCGCATCTCAAGCAGGGAAGAAACATTTTATGCGTCATCGCACTAAAGCTCAAATTCTTTTTGATTTTTTAAAGAGGTAATAGACAATTTGATAAGTCAGATTATTTTAAGCAGATAATTTATGTCTACCTTTAGCACGGCGTCTTCTTAAGATTGTTCTTCCGGATGGAGTAGCCATTCTAGTTCTAAAACCATGTCTTCTTTTTCTAACTAAATTGCTAGGTTGAAATGTACGTTTCATAATATTTATACCGAACGAAAATAAAAATTAACTATTTATAATAAAATATATAGAGATTTTATCAATTATACACTATACACATAATTATTACTGGATTGCTTCGTCAATTACTTCGTAATTTTCCTCGCAATGGTGTGACCTTAAATATGTGCTTTTGCTTTTTCTACGATACTTGTGAATCCGTCGCTGTTATTTACGGCAAGTTCTGCAAGTACTTTACGATTTATATCAATTTCTGCTTTTTTAAGAGCTCCCATAAACTGAGAGTAAACAAGCCCATGATCTCTTACTGCTGCATTTATTCTTTGAATCCATAAGCCTCTAAAATCACGTTTACGGTTTCTGCGATCTCTATAAGCATACCGGAGAGCTTTTTCTACTTTTCCAATAGCTACTCTAAAACAGCTATTAGCTCTACCTCTATAGCCTTTGGCTAATTTGAGAATTTTTTTATGTCGATTTTGTCCGAACATTTTTAAATTTGCTTGTTAATTAGGTTCTGTGTACTTTTGATTAATAATTTTCATCCTAGCTAACTTGATCGCGGTATCCAGTCTTTATTAATTTTTTTCTGGATACCGCAGGTACAAGCCACGGT
>JAPYLE010000242.1 GCA_027293795.1 Rickettsia endosymbiont of Ixodes persulcatus | reverse complement strand
AGCACATCATCTAGAGCTTTGAATAGTTTCATTCTTAAATCGTAACTGTAACTGCTTGCCATAACTTATTTATTATTATTTATAACATATATATTAGCATAGTATGTACCTATTTACTATGGTCTAGCTATACATTTTGATCTTGCCATCTTAACTAAAACTCTTTTTTGTTAGATTAACATATTTTTTGCTAAGTGCGAAACTCCTGATAATGTTTAGGTTTTTTCTTTTTTTTGCATAATATAATTTTACGATGAAGTAGTATCATATAAGTTTTTCTACTATTAGTATATAAAAGAAAATAATTTTAATTAGAGGTAGTTTTAAAGTTCAATATTATATAAGTTTGTTGATAAAAAATGATTTATTTACTAATATCTATATTTCCATAAATAATATTAGTTTTATATGCTACTGCTACTTCCCGAAATAACTTTAATTATAATAGCACTTTTAGGGCAGTTTTTTGCCGTAATGATACCAAATAAAAATAGAATTATTTCTAATATCATTATTTTATTATGCATATTATCAATTTTTCTTACCTTTAAGTATTCAAGCTATGAAGGAGTATGGCACTCATTTGCTACCGGAATAAATATCGGTATTAGTAAAAGCATAGTGTTACTATTCACTATTATATCCATGATTATATACCGTGATTACTCTATTCTTGCCGGCGAGGAATTAAAGTTTGAATTTATTACTTTAATGTTATTATCGGCTGTAGGTATTTTTGTTGCAATTTCATCACAGAATTTTCTATTATTATTCTGTGGTATGGAGCTTACTGCTTTAACTTCGTATGCACTTGCAGGATTCAAATTAAATGATATTAAATCATCGGAAGGTGCTTTAAAATATTTTATCTTGGGTAGTTTAGTGAGTTGTTTATCATTATTCGGGATTTCTTTTATATATGGATTTGGTGGAAGCTTACAATTTGAAGACATTTTATATAAGCTAAATAATTCTTCTTCAACAAACCTTGGTTTAATAATCGGTATTGTATTATTTTTAAGCAGCATTTTCTTTAAACTCTCAAGCGTTCCACTTCATTTTTGGGCACCTGACGTATATGAAGGATCCCCGATAGCGTCAGTTACTTATTTTACTGCTGCTTCTAAAATCAGTATGGTTGCCGTTTTATTAAATATCAGCAAATTTATCATAGGTGATTATCATCCTATTAATTATAATTTAATAAAGATAATTGCTATATTATCTATGCTGTTTGGAGCTTTTGGAGCTATTCGTCAAACTTCTCTAAAAAGATTAATGGCATATAGCACTATTTTAAATATCGGTTATGTATTAATCGGCGTTCTTCTGCATAATCAAGAAGGATATAAAGCAGCAACTACACTGGTAAAAATACCACAATAAGCTAATGCAAATTCTTCTTGATTAATTGCTTGGTAAAAAAGGTAATATTTACCGAAAAATCCTGTAAGAGGAGGGATTCCAATCATTGAAAACATAACTATGCTAATTACGGCAGCTATAGTTTTATGGTTCTCTGCAATTCCTTGTATAGTTTTAAAACTAACTTTATCGGCGTCTTTACCGATTTTTGTTGTGGTTCTTTTTTTATTTTTACTTTATCAGAAGAATCAGCTAAATTTCTTTCATATTTAATATCTTCATTTAAACTTTTTATTGTCTTCATTAACGTTTTTAATCCTTGCTCTTTCACTTCGTAATAAGGAAAACTATATTTTTTAGAGATTAAACTATTTATTTTAATTTCTAAGCCGTATTCCTTTAAGGATTCTTGCCTTTTTTTCATTATATCTATTAAACTA
>JAPYLE010000241.1 GCA_027293795.1 Rickettsia endosymbiont of Ixodes persulcatus | reverse complement strand
TATTTAGCCCGTCATGGCCACGGGGCATTGTTGCGTAGAAAAATAGTTGTAAACCCTTTACTTTGCTCGTCATTGCGAACTGAAGTATCCCCACGAAAAGTTGCTGGTATTTAGCCTCGCCATCCAGGAAAAACTCGCTTTTTCAATGGATCACCACGCGCTTCGCGCTCGTAATGACGATATATATTTAAGGGACCCGCATTATATTATGCTAAATAAAAGAAGTTCCCCGTTTGCTAGGGCCCCGAGCATTGAAGGAGATGCTTAGAGTAGCTTAAAATTCGTGGGGATACTTCAGTTCGCAATGACGAGCAAAGTAAAGGGTTTACAACTATTTTTCTACGCAACAATGCCCCGTGGCCATGACGGGCTAAATACCAGCAACTTTCGTGGGGATAACTCAGATTGCAAGCGCGGAGCGCGCGGCGATCACCTGCCATGTAATCGGGCATACTGCCCTTCACCTTACTTAAAAAAATCGTGTTTTGTTTCACGGGCAGTATATAATACTAAATTGTTAACTCACGCCTAACACTTTTTTATATAATCTACTATAAATCTAAAATTATTATTTTTTTTAATTTTTTTTAAAATCTTTCCTTTACAATAAGCATTTATATACTCCCTAATAAATGATTTAATCTTACTAGGAGTATACATTTTAAAGTAAATATCCAAACTTTTTTCTATATTTTTTATTTCAGTATCTTCTGGATGTAATAATGTATATAAGTTCTCAAGCATATTTTCTTTAATTTTCAAAAAAATATTTTGTTTCAATATATCGCTCCACTGAGTAACAATAGTAGAACGTTCATGGTAAATCTGCCGAAAAATAAATGGCTCTTCATGAAAGACCTTTACCTTACCTTGGGATACAGTAGCTATACTCGTTAGTATTTCTAATGGAACAGAATCTAGACTAATATTAGGCTTTCTAATAGTCGATAGTGAATTTAGCAAAACTTCCCTTCTATGAATAAAATAAAAAGTAGGAAAATATAACTTGCAATGCGCTTTGATTCTTTTTAAATAGCTAGAAGAGCTAAGAGATGGCTGCTTAAATACAAAAAAATCCAAATTATTACCTTTTTTTATAAATTTAATTTCTATCCCAGAAGCACAACCATAACCAGGATTAATAAGCAGAAAATCTAAAATTTTTTCTAAATTTTCCGTAATTAAAAAATCATCATCTCCTAGCATTAATAAAAATTCACTTTTTGTCTTAATAGCAAAGTAATTCAGCTTATCCCAGCCGTCTAACTCAGTAAAAAAATAATTTATATTGAGTTCTTTATAATTATCACAATCTGTATACGGTTCTATAGAGCTATCGGCAATAAAAATAGGATACTTAAAGTGTAGCTTCTTCAAGTAATTAAGTGATCTTGTCAATAGGGCATGTCTATTTTTTGTAGGAATGAATAAAGAAAACCTACTTTCCATAATCATTTATTTCCAAATTAAAAACAAACTAAAAATTATTCTTTAGTATAATTAAAAAACTTATACCTCAATTAAACTGGGTAATAAATTTTTTTTTAAAATTTTTGCTATATATGCGATGTCGCTCTTTTTTAAATTCAGACAACTAGGCAAGTTAATTGCTCTTTTAGCAATAGAGTAAGCTTTTTGGTTAACTGCCCTTGCGCGTTTAATATCATAGCTATTCTCATAAGCCTTTAATGAACTTAATGGATCAAAAAAAGGGCGGCTAGCTATTTTATTTTTTTTTAATTTTTCAATAATATCAACTTTAAGTTGTGTGTATCTAGGATTAAAAACTGCCGTTGTCATCCAATAGCTATTTTTTATATCCCTATGTTTTGGGTTTAAAGTAATTTCAGTTTCTTTTTTTAAAGCCATACTATATTCATTAAAAATTTCACGTTTTTTATTGACTAATTCCTCAATTCTTTCTAACTGTGCCAAACCTAGCGCAGCTTGCAAGGAAGACATCTTATACTTATACCCTATCTGTATGTTTTGAAATAAAGTATCTTCTGGTAAGCGTCCATGATCACGTAAAAGCATACATTTAGCATATATTTTCTTATCATTAGTCACTAACATACCTCCTTCACCCGTAACCAATGTTTTAGAACCATGAAAACTAAAACAACTTGTAATACCAAAACCTCCTGCTAAATTTCCTTTATAAGTTGATCCAATAGACTGAGCAGCATCTTCAATAATAGGAATACTATACTCTGCTGCTAATTGCCATAGAGGATCGTAATCAGGCATGTGTCCATACAGATTAACAGCGATAATAGCTTTTGTATTTTTTGTAATATAAGGCGCTACAGTTTCTGCTGATAAACACCAGGTGTTTGTATCAATATCAACAAAAATAGGGGTTGCTCCTACGTAACTAATAGGTGCAGCCGAAGCAATCCAAGTTGCATCCGGTACAATTACTTCATCGCCAACACCTACCTCTAAAGCTAATAAGCTTAAATGCAAAGCTGAAGTGCAGCTAGGTAAACTGATTGCGTATTTTCGCCCAAGATAGCTTTTAAAAGCATTTTCAAACCGGTCAATATACTCATTAGCCCGATCATACCAAGCATGTGTTACCGCATCTGTAACATAGGCAATTTCTTTCTCTGTTATCCAAGGACCCGCTACAGGAATCATTTTTATTTAACACACTTTAAATAGCCATTAGGTGCTGCAGTTATTATTAGCTTATTTTCAATATTTGTATCAACTACAAAATTAGAATTATATTTAAGAAATTCCCGAACTGCTGTCTTAGGATTATTACCTTTACCCCAAGGTTTATTTGGGAAATAATTCGATGGCATATCTTCGATAGCAGTATCCATCACAATCATATAACAACCTTTAGTCACTAAAGAAGCATAAAGTTTCAATTCATTAAGTACATGATCATGTGTATGATTAGAATCAAAAATTACCATAACTCGGTCTTTTTTACTAATAAAATTACAGACTTGTTTATAGATCACATTGCTTACTGATGATCCTTTCAGCAAACTTATAGTATTCGAAAGAGGATGTGCTTCGATAAGCTTTCTATTACATTCATGAATAAGTATATCAATGCCTAATACTCTTCCCTTAATTAAAAATAAATTTAACATGGAAGCATAAAAAATAACTCCTCCTCCATGGGCTATACCTATTTCAATAATAATGGTTGGAGCTGTTTGATAAATGATTTCTTGAAATGCTAAAATATCTTGTGGTAATTGTATAATAGGAAAACCAAACCAATCAAAGTTATAAGAATAGTTCATTTTACCTAATTCTACTAAAAGTTTATTTGCTTTTTTTTTTAAAAAATCTGGGTTATTGGATAAACATTTATTTCTTATATCATATAATTTTTCAAGTGTATTCATTATAAAATATCCGTACTTAATTTTGAAGCAAAGTATTTTTTTGTGTCCTTACCTACTGATGCTAATAGATGTAAAATAGATACGTATGGATTAAATAATCCAAATTTTTGATAATATTCTTTAAAAGAATAATCCATATAGCTTACTTTTATATTTTCTTTTTTAAACTTCTCATACATAAGGTAATTTTTACCTCCCAAACCAGTTATATACTTTCCACCAGAAAAATATTTTATTATCTTAACTAATCTATCGGTAGGATCCGTTGCTTTAACCTTAGGTTCTAATTTAAAAACTGTATTTAACCCAATATATTCTGAAATTTTCTCTAAAGAGTAAATATTAAGCTCATGTAAAAAAGTAAATTTTTGGTCAAAAATGTCTTTTACCAATAAGAGGACATCATCTTTAAAAGGTAAGGCATAAAAAAAAATCTCTAGTCGTTTAAGTGACTTATCTAACCAAATTTTATTATATTGTAATATTACAGCATTGATATCGGTTGGAAATTTTTTTCTAGTTGGAACCGACCACCAAAAAACGCCAGAAGGGCCTTTTAATTGAACGCGGTGTATAAAGCTTTGGCCTCCGGGTATTTGAACATTAACCAAATGAACGAAAATATCTGAATAATAAATTTGCTCAAATAAACCTATCCATGGAAAAAACATAGGCTGACTAATTGCAATTACTTTATCCATTTTAATTTAAAGTATAATTTCCATTAACAAAACATCTAAAAAAAAATGATTCCAAAAAAAATTTTCCTTAAGAACACCAACCATTACAAAACCAATTTTCTTGTAACAATGAATAGCTTTAACATTTTCACTTAATACATTCAGTATAATCTTATGCAATCCCAATACTTCTTTTGAAAATTTAAGCATGAGAGATATAGCTTCTGAGCCTATACCTTTGCCCTGATGCTCCCTAGCTAATACTATCCCTAAATAGGCATTTTTAGAAATATTACATATTTGCGTTAATTGAATATAGCCTAAGCGTTTATTATTTTTATTTAAAATAATAAAAATAATATTTGGTCCTTTATTAATAGATTTAAACCATTTTTTTATTTTTTCGTTATTTTCACCTCTGGCAATAGATAACACTTTTTTCTGCAAGTAAACTGAATTTCTAATTTTTTTAATAAACAATAAATCTTCTTCTTCAATAGGACGCAAGATTATTTTATCTGAAGAAAGCATACTAATTATAATTTAATATAATATATATTTTATATTTTTATTTTTTAGAAAATCTATTTTTTTCAACTGATCTTTTATATGAGAAGGGTTCATCCCAATTAGAACTTGCCCTTCTATAGAAAGAATATCATTAGGATCGACAATAGGAATCCCAAAACGTTTTAAACCATTTAGCTTACTATTGCTATCTACAAAATAGCTAATATGACTTTTATTTTTTAAGTTGGCATAAAGAAAAGAACCATAAAAACCAGCACCATAAATAACAGACTTATCAACCAGCTGCTCATCAATTTTTTTCAATTTTTCTTGGTAGGTAATCCAAAAAAAAATTATTTTATTAATTCTTTCAATTAAATTAATTTTTCTATTCAATGATTTTACATCATTTTTCTTTTTTGCATGCACTACAAAAGCTTGCGGTATAAAATTTTTGAAAATTTTTAAAACTTTAAAACCATATCTTGACAAAAAAATATTAATTGAATTTTCAGAAAAATGATGGATATGATCAGCAACCATTAAATCTCCATAATTAGAATACATATCAGGTACAATAAAAATAAAATCTCCGTTGTTATTTAGTAATTTATTAACATTATTAATATATGTGTTTAAGTCAAAAACGTGCTCCATAACAAAAAAAGAGCATACACAATCTACTTTAAGATTGAAATCACAATTATTAATAAATCGATTAGACTCAGGCAACCACTGCCAATACGCTTGATACGCATCATCATAATCGTATAAAAAAATATTTAATTTTTTATACTTATTAAATAAATACCTAAGCGTTGCACCCTTACCTGCGCCATAATCAAAAATATTAATCGAGCTATGTTCGCTAAGATTAAGAATAGTCTCTAAAATTTCAGATTGATAGCAATTTCTTAAAACAAGATTATTATTTATATCCATAATAAATTGATCGTGATCAGCACTTTCTAAATTAATCTTATAATTTAATGTATAAAAATTATCTAATTCTGAAATTGGATTTTTAAATACGTGATTACAATTTTTACAATAAAATACAGTAATATTATGTGTAATTATTGTATTTATAGACGTTAAAGCTTTTTCGTTATTTTTAGATTGGAATACTAACTGGGAATTTTCATTATTACAAATAGAACAAATCATTTTGAAAACTACTAAATTAAATATTTAAACTGGTAAATAGCTATATAAATTTACTTTTTTCCAAAAAGAATCTATAGCTCTTATTTCTTCAAATTTAAAAAAACGAGTTTGTAGTGACCATCGTATATCCGTACTTATATTTTTATTTGACGAATGAACAGTTAGAAAGTGCATAATTAATAAATCATTTATAGATAATAAAGGTGATGTGGTTTTAAGACCAGATAAAAATTTTTTTTTATCTTTTAAAATAATATCATATGCAGTAATTTTTTTTTTATTTTTTGCAAACCCTACTGGCAAAACACCCAATTTATGTGACCGCTCCCAAATTTTAACGGGACCTAGTTCTCTTTTCATATTAATTAAAGGCGACCAAAAAACTAAGCCCTGCTCCGATCGACCTTGTGCTGAAAACTCCTGATGCGGAAATGCATAAAAGTTATTATCCGGAGCATCTGCCCTAATACCATCACCTGTCCTGCAAAAACCTATTAATTTAGACTTTAATAAAGTGGAAGACAATGTATAATGCAAATCACAATGGCTCCACTTATTAAAAAAAGGTAGTAATTTAATAGCATCATATATTAAACTAGCCTTTTTTTTATCTATTGCTAATAAATATTTATAAATAGAATCAAACTCTGTAAAGTCGCTAACGTTCATAGTTGTATAGTTTTTTTTTAGAATAAGTTTACTAATAAAATTTATATCTGATTTTATTTTTTCAATATAAGGATAATTTTTATATAGGCCTTTTATTATAAGAAATCCCTTTTCATTAAATTTTCTTATTTCTTCCTCCGATAAAGTAAATTTCATAATTCTATAAAGCTAAAAATTTATTGGTAAAGTTTTTTTCACTTTAAGCATATAAAAATTATCTATCATATAGAACACTTCTGAATTACGTTCTAAAGTTTTATATCCATGGGCAAAACCCTTCGGTATATAAAACATTTTATTATTTTTATTACTTAATTCAGAGCCATAACGCTGCTTATA
This sequence comes from Rickettsia endosymbiont of Ixodes persulcatus, assembly GCA_027293795.1. Taxonomy (GTDB): domain Bacteria; phylum Pseudomonadota; class Alphaproteobacteria; order Rickettsiales; family Rickettsiaceae; genus Rickettsia. The sequence continues at coordinate 22,299 of JAPYLE010000241.1, read as the reverse complement.
AGTGGGAGAATCTGAGCGTATATCTAACATTACGTCATAAATAGCCCCCCGGCTACAACGAACTAATTTTGTCTCTTCATAAGGTGGCTCCTGGTAATGCATACCACGTACTTGTCCTTTTTTATAATTAAAACAAGTGCTTATTTGAATGAACTCACTGACCAAACCTCTTTCAGAAAACTCCTTTTTACAAAATAAACGAGAAAAATAACCGCGTGTATCTATATGGGGTTCTATTTCAATTAAATAAGCCCCCTTTAAAGGCAATTCTGTAAATTTCATACTATTGTCCTAACATTAGGCAATGGAATAATAAATTTACCTCCTTTATCTCTAAAACTTTGTTGTTGTTGTAGAATTTCCTCCATAAAATTCCAGGTTAATAACAATGCATACTCTATTTTTTGTTCCAGCAAAGCTTCAGGTAATTTAATTTCTAATGACGTTCCTGGGGTGAATAGCCCTTTTTTATCTGGGTTTCTATCTACTATAAAATCCAGAGTATTTTCTCCTACTCCAAACCAATTTAATAAAGTCGTACCTTTTGCAGAGGCGCCATAGGCAGCAATACGTTTTTGTTTCTCTTTTAGATTATTAAGGAAATTTATTAACTCTACTTTTAGCGTATATATATTTTCCATAAAGCTTTTATACTTTTTTTCTTCATATAAACCAAAATGTACTTCTTTCTCAACTAAATTATTAACGACTTCTTTAACAATGTTTTTTCCTCTATGTCCCACAAAAATTCGCAGACTTCCCCCATGAATCGATATTCTTTCTATATCAAATATTTCTAAATCATAGTATGCAAATAGTTTTTTTAAAGGCTTTACTGAAAAATAATAGACATGCTCATGGTAAATAGTATCAAATTGTAAATTGCTAACTAAATCATATAAATAAGGAACTTCAATGATTGCATATCCCGTATCTTTTAATAAAAATTTTAATCCGGTAATAAAATCATTAATATCTGGAACATGTGCCATTACATTATTCGCATGTATAAGATCTGCCTGCATTTTTTTATTTTTCAAATCTTCAGCTAAAGTTTTATTAAAAAAATCACATGAGGTAGGAATACCTATAGCGCAGGATTTTTTTGTAATATTTCTAGCTGGATCAATTCCTAATACCTGAATATCGTAACGCTTATAATTTTTTAATAAATAACCATCATTACTCCCTATCTCAACGACAAAAGCATTTCTTGAAAGACTAGGCGCAATGCGATCAACTAATGCTTTAGCCGATAAAAGCATAGTATCGGAATAAGAAGAAAAATAAATATAGTGAAGAAATAGATCGTTTGGATCAAGGACATCACGTAGTTGTGCCACTCCACAATCTTTACATAACATCACTTCTAAATTATATTTTTCCTCATCCACCGTATTTTTTTTAGATGAAAAAGCATTAGCCAAAGGTACTCGACCTAATGGGATAATGGAGATAAGATCACTCTGTGTACATAAGCGACAGTTCATTCTGTTCATTCCCTAAACAGTTTTTATACCAAGTAATAGTCCTTTCTAATCCTTTTTCTAAGGTAAAACAAGGCCTCCAACCTAAGTCCTTATGAGCTTTAGATGAATCTAAGTATTGCACCAAAGTCTCCCCTTTATTTTTTCCTAAAATAATAGGCCTAAGAGCTGAATGCATTAAATCTAAAATTGTCTTAATTAACTTTAAGCCGGTATATTGCGTACCATTTGAAAAATTAAAAACTTCACCTGACAAATCACTATTTCTTGCTAATGCTTCACATAGCCCCATATATGCACTTACCGCATCTTCTACATAAATATAGTCACGTATTAAGTTTCCATCGGACTAACCACCGGCGGCCGAGTGCAAAAAATTGAGCGAATTGTACCAGGAATAATACGATTCGAATTAAGATCCCCTCCGCCAAAAAAATTTCCACATCGCGTAATCGCAATAGGTAAATTAAACGTTTTAGCATAGCTTACACTAATTCTATCCGCACATGCCTTACTGACGTCGTCATAAGGATAAATAGCATTGAGTGGCATCGCTTCGTGATAAGGTAAATTAAATGAATCCCCATACACCTTATCTTAAACAGCTATAATAATAGAATCTATATCTTTCTTCAAGCGACAAGCTTCTATAAATTCCACGTTCCTGCAATGTTAGATTCCAACGTTGATAAAGGATTTTTATTGGCTATCGTGACGACAGTTTGCGCAGCCAAATGAAAAACAAATTGAATCCCATATTCTGCTAAAATACGTTCTAATTTATTTACATTACTCAAAGCTCCTCGCACAATTGTCACTTTCTCATGAAATCCTGATTGAAATAACAGTGCTTTAGAGTTCCAATCACGTAACAAAACTATAATATCAGCACCTGCTTTTAATAAAACTTGTACTAACCACCCCCCCTACTAAACCGCTAGCTCCTGTTATAAAAACACGTCTATCTAACCAAAAATTATCTTGCATCACCAAACCTTCCAAGGTGCTGTACCAGAACTCCAAAGTGACTCTAAATATATTAAATCACGTAAAGTATCCATGCATTGCCAAAAGCCATCATGACAAAAAGCCGCTAATCGACCTTGTTTAGCTATATTTTCTAATACCTGTGCTTCTAAGCTACTTGAACTATCTTTAATCAAGCACAAAACTCTGGTTGGAAAACTAAAAAGCCTCCATTAATCCAACCTTCTCCGGCTTGTGGTTTTTCAGTAAAGCGTGTAATTGTATTAGACGCTTCCATAAATAAACCACCAAATCGCGCGCGCGGCCTTACGGCAGTTAAAGTCGCTAATTTTCCATGCGACTTATGAAATGCCTGCAATTAATCAATGGGAATATTAGCCAATCCATCTCCACACATCACCATAAAAGGTTCATCTTTAACCTACTGAGAAAGCTTTCGCATTCTCCCTCCAGTACACGTTTCTAACCCTGTTTCTTCAAGATGAATAACCCACTCCGAAGGCTCTCGTTTAACAATACGACTTTCTCCACATTTTATTTCGACTGTTAAATTACCACTTAAATGCGCATATTTTAGAAAATATTTTTTTATTACATCCGCTTTATAACCTAATGCTATTATAAATTCTTGGAATCCATAATATGCATATATTTTCATAATATTCCATAAAATAGGCCGGCCTCCAATATCTACAGGTTTGGGTTTATTTGCTGTTTCCTCACTTAAACGCGTTCCAAATCCTCCTACCAATATAATAGTTTTCATAAAAAAATAAATTGTTTTTAAATTAAATTATTAAACACGAGTCAATATTACTTAATAACTTTAAATCTATGTAAAATATAAAATATATAGCGTTTAATTCCTTGATAAAGAACGTTAAATTTAGCTATACCTCTATACTGAGGATCAAAAATAAAAATTAAAAAATTATTTACAATAAACTTACACTCTGAAACAAATAAATAAATATAATTTTTTAATAAACATCGATATTTTATTTTATTTATTTTATTAGCAACATAACTTCTAGAGATACAGTTGGCCGTACTGCACACTTTACTTAGAAAATATAAAATCTCCTTTTCAACAAGGCTGGAAAGTTGTTTAGCATGATATTTTTCAGACAGAATAATATCCTGATACGTTCTATTGGTTAGATCAGTTAAATATTCTCTATCTCTTAGTTTACCAACCACTTCTTTAAAATTAGAAAAGTCTTTATTCAAACAAATATAGTGTTCATCTTTTTTTAAAATATCACTATATTTTCCAGGAAAAAGGATCATCGCTGTACGTAATGAAGCGGCTTCAAATAAGCGCGGCGAAATAGTTGCATAATGCACTTTGTTTTCATATTGAGCTAAAAATAACCTAGAAGCAGTTGAAAATTTAATATTAGGATACTTACCCAACAACTGTTTAGTTTTTTTTTCTATATCACCTGTAAAGTCCCAAATGCTCGCTCCACTTTCAGTGCCTAAAACAGCACGGCTGGATTGCATTTTATAAATCCAAGTTTGGCCATAAACTCTATCACTTTCCCTTATACTAATATCACATTTTAAATTATACTCATTTGCACGTAGTTTTACTCCTTCTGCAATAGCAACTCTCTCTTGTGCTAAAGCACCTAAAGAAAATGGATATTTTCTTGATCGATAAAAAATATCGATTGGCCTTTCGGAAAAAGGGCACGGTGAAATATCTTTTATAGAGTCGGAAACGTAACTTGTCAAAATAGTTATTTTTTTTATTTTTTTTAATTCAGGATGAGGATAGGCTTGAGCCATATGTACTTGATCAACCAGTGTAAATACTATATGGATCCCCATATCCACTAAATTATCTCTGGCTCTATCAACAAATAAATATTCATCCTGTAAAAAAACAAATTTTACCCCAGAGTATTTTTTTAATTTCTCTCTAAACTTACCAGACAAATAATAATCTTTATAAATTTTAATTGAATAATGTACGCCTACTGCATCAAAATAATTAAGATCAAGCTTATAAAGCACTTTACATGTTAAAGGATTCTCTATAAACCAATGTAAATTAGAATAAGCAGTAATCGCTTTAATATGGTCCTGAACGGCCGTGGCAGGATGCCCAGTATCCGCCAAAAGTAATACTTTTCTCATATATTTAATCTAAAAAATAAAAATATAAGGACCGAACAATTGGTTTTAATCTAGTTGGAATAAATTTAAAGATTATTCTCCTATAAATTATTATTATTTTTTTTTGTAAAAATTCAATAAGCGTGAATTTGCTAATATCTTTCTGAAAATTAGCAGGGCTATACTGCACATCCACTCTATTTTTATTCCTTACAACAAACTCATTGCTAATGACAGCATCAAAGCTTCGAATAAATTCCTTATAGGAATAAGCACAATTAAGTGCAATTTCTTGATAGGCACAGTCCGCTATTGCTTGCAAACTATTTACTGATTTTATAATATTAACTACTTTTTTTATATTACTAAAATCTTTCCGCAATGGAACATAATGGCGCCATGGCTCTAATATGCCAGAATAGTTCCCCTCATAAAGTATCAATACCGTTTTTAAGGCGATAGCCTCAAAACAACGTGGCGATATTTGATTCAATACTATTTTCCCTTCATGCTTCTCAAGAAATAAAGAATAGATTTCTTCAAACGATGCGCGTGGATTATAAATTTTATATTTATTAACTTTTTTTTCTATTTCACCAGTAAAATCAAAAATACTTGAACCACTTTCTACACCTAACATCGTGCGACAAGAAGCAATAAAATTTATCCAGCGTATTCCATAATAACGAGATTCCTCTTTATACGAGAGATCCATTTTTAATTTATATTTTTTTCCAAAAGCATAAAACTTATCTGCAATTTGAAATTTTTCTGCGCCTAAATATCCCAACCAAAACGGAACTTTACGTGCCCTGTAACCAACTTCAATGGATCTATCTTTCGTCAAGGATGTAGCTCTTGAAGTAAGATGTTCAGGCACATAGCCGGTTAAGGTATTTATTTTTCTAAGAGAGGTAAATAATGCGGCGGGATATACCTTTTCTATCTCAGAATTAGGCACGCAGGTATACAAAATATCGAATCCTAGCTTGTTAATTTCCTCATGTATCCTATTGATTCTACGATATTCATCTTGAATAAAAACAACTTTTAACCCTTTGAACTGGGCAATATTTCTTTTTGCGTTATCTGAAAGATAAAAATTTCCAAATAGAACTAAAGAGTAATGTACCACTAATACATCAAATTTATTTAGATTTATTTTTTTAGGATAATCTAGAACATTTGAAAATGAATAAATAGAATGCTGGGAATATTTAACGAATGCGTCAATATGATCGATAATAGTTGCTGCATTTTTTTTTGCATGTGGCCTATTACACATTAAAAGTATTTGTAAGCGTTGATTCATTTGGCCTTAATATCCACTAAGATTTTGCATCAACAAATTTTACAAACCATAATTCTAAACAAAGCGCGCCCCAAATAGAACGTGTGATGGGTTTTTTGTGCTTAAACATTTTTTTTAAAGTATTAATATTAACAATACCTCGCTCAGTAGACTTTTTCGAAAAAAGGGTATCGTGAATAAAACTTTTTTGCTTTCCATAGAACCAGTCTGATAAAGGGACAGGAAAACCCATTTTGTCTTTTCTGTTTAAAACTTGTTTAGGAAGAATATTCTTTACAGCATGGCGTAGAATATGTTTAGTTTTTCCTGAGGAAAATTTAATACTATCCGGAATAGAAGCTGAAAATTCTACTATGCGATGATCCAAGAACGGAACCCGTGATTCTAATGAAACTGCCATACTCATACGATCTTCAACCTGTAATAAAGCAGGCAAAGCGCCTTTTAAATCAAAATATAACATTTTATTAAGCAAGGAGTTATTTTCTATTTGATGAAATATAGTTTGAAACCTTAAAAAACTACGCTTATTGTCTGAATATTGTGGCATATAAATTTCGTTCTCACATTGTTTGCGATTAACTAAATGAAAGTAATTGAGATCTGCTTCGCCGAAAAGCCCTTTTTCAAAAAATGAATTTAAAGTGGATTTGTAATTATTGAGTAATGCTAAATTTTTAGCGATAGCCCCCAATGAAAATTCGTTAGCAGAAGATCTCCCGGAAATCGCATTAGACAAACATTTCGCTAAATATGCAATTAAATATCTGGCATAACCAATAAATAATTCATCTCCACCTTGTCCGCCTAAAACTACTTTTACATGGTCTACGGCATATTTAGAAACGTAATATTGAGGGATTAAACCAGGACCTGCAGCAGGCTCATCCATAAAGTAAATCAATTCTGGAAGAATTGCTGCGAGGTTAATGTCAGAAAAACTAATCTCATGATGGTGCGATCCTACATGTTTAGCTACTATATTGGCATACCTACTTTCATCCAATGCTATCTCTGAAAATTTTCCTGTAAACGTTTTAAAACTATTTGTCTCTTTAAGTTGTTTCTTGGATAAGCAAACTACTGAACTTGAATCTAATCCACCTGATAGATGCGCACCTAATGGCACATCAGATTGTAAATGTAATTTTATAGATTCTCCTAATAGCTCTCTTAACCTATCAATATAGTAAGGCGCTGATAAATTGTCCTGCACTGTGTAATTAATTTCCCAATATTGATTATTGGTTTTAATCAATTTATCTTCTTTGAATCTAATGGTTAAAAAATAACCTGGTTGTAATTTTTTTATTTCTTTAAATAAAGTTTTTTCTCCCAAACAAAATTGAAAAGTAAGATAGTCCTCAAGTCCCACAGGATCAAGTACAGATTCTATTCGACCTGAAGCTAAAATTGACTTAACTTCTGAAGAAAAAATAAATTTTTCTTGGTTTAAAAAAAAGTAAAAAGGCTTAATACCCAATCTATCACGTGCACAAAACATTATTTTTTTTTCTTTATCCCACAAGGCAAACGCAAACATACCACGTAAATGGCTAAGACAACCAACCCCCCATTTTTTATAAGCATAAATAATAGTTTCAGTATCCGAATTACTTACAAAAGAGTAATTTTCTTTCATAAGTTCATCGCGTAAGGATAGATAGTTATAGATTTCACCATTAAAGACTAAAATGATTTGACCATCTATGCTAATAAAAGGTTGTTTTCCTCCTTTCATATCAAGAATACTTAAACGCTGATGACCCAAAGCTACGCCTAAACTTTCATCAAGAAATGTCCCCTGTTCATCAGGACCTCGATGCCGTATAGCTAACTTCATAGCCTCTATACTTGTTTTTAGGTTTAATTTTTCCTTTAAATCAATAATTCCAGCAATACCACACATAAAATATAGCTAGATATGATAGGCATGCTTATTGATGCATTGTTTTATTAAATTCATATTTAAACGTGTCCAATGCATGGTTTGTTTCAAACCTTCTTCTATCTCCATCTGTGCTTTAAAATTTAGCTCTTTTTCCGCTTTTATCGTACAACCATAACGTTTACCAGAGCGATCCCACTCTCTATTAGGAGAACATTGACTAAGCGTTGTATTTTCCGTGAGTTTATTGATTATTTCAGCAAGCTTTCTAATCTCAGTTTCTTTACCAGAAGATAAATTATAACTTTCCCCTGGTTTTCCTGTACTTGCGCAAAGTATTAATCCATTAACAATATCATCTACATAAATAAAATCTCTTGTTGTTAATCCCTCTTTCTCCAATGTTAAAGCTTCTTTATTAAGTGCTTTAAACATAAAACTAGGAATAACGTTTCGCCAAATAGTGTGTGGGGTACCACGCCATTGGCCTGCACCTAGGATTTCACCAGGTCCATAGACATTTTGAAAGCGTGCCTTTACAAAAGGTAATTTATACTGCCTAAAAAAATAATTCCCATAAAACTCACCAAATATTTTCGATATTTGATAAGGACTATCTAAATAAAGTGAAACCTTTTCCTCTTCTATCGTTGCCGTTGTCTTACCAAAGGTTTTTTCAGCTATCGAACAACCTGCTGATGCATAAACAATCTTTTTTAACTGTTTAAAATTTCTAATATGATTAAATAACTTTAATGAAGTTAAGGTATTGTTTTCGTGATCAGCCAGTGGATCGTGTATGGAACTTTGATTTCCATGATAAGTTGCCAAATGAAATACAAACGCAATAGTATTTGGGATTTGGCTTAGTACTACTTCTTTGCTGGCTGAACCTAAAATAAACCGAAGTTTAGAATGCTTAGGCAATTGCGAAAGCTCGGAAGATAATAAATTGTCTATGACAATGATCTCTTTTACATCTGTCTCTAATAATTTTTTACAAAGCTGGCTGCCAATAAAACCTACACCCCCAACGACGAGAACTATTTTATTTTTAAACTGTAGTAACATTCCTATATCCTATTTTATACACTTTACGTATAAATCTGTGCCCATTACTTTTCCAAGATTATTAATCAATAACTTTCGTGGCCATAACCAAGTTCTAATTCCAATACTATTTTCAGTACAGATTGTATAAGAAGAAAATTTTTTACATAACCTAGCTAATCCTTTCTTTCCAAATACCTCCGTAAAAGGGGCAGCTTGTCCTTGCGTATTATGATCATAAGAAAACCAGTCATTTTCTTGGATAAGTCGTGATTCTTTAGTAAAAGAAAATAAGGTCTTAATAGGTCGTAACAAAAACTCCCTTAAAGAATATTTGCTATAACACATGAATAGAAGTTCTCCTCCAGGCTTAAGAACACGATAGGCCTCGTCAATGCATTTTTTTATATTTCCTGTGTGATGAAAACAACCAATCGAAACAATATGATCAAATAAATTATCTTCAAACTCAAGCTTATGTGCCGACATAACGCGCGCACTAGGAAGTTTACCTATAAGCTTTAGGCGGTGATTTACAAAGTTTACAGGGCCTTCTGCAATATCAGCTCCAAAAAAAACATTAGAATTTTTAGCCAGAAACTGCGAAACTGTCCCATAACCTAAACCTATCTCTAAAATAGTTTTTTGTTGAATTTTTTCTATATTTAAGTAATTTTTTTTCAAGTAGGGATAAAAAGAAAAAAACCAATCATCAAATTTTTTGATAGACTCTATTGAAGAATCGGTAATTTTTAAACGCTGTGCTGCTGTGCTACCACATAGCTCACTCCAAAATTCTGAATTTTTTCTATCAATTTCTGTTTGCAGCAATGCCATTTAGCTCTCTACTCCTTGTAAATGTGTATAGGTTTCTTCTATGCCGTAGTTCTGATAATAATTAATCGTTTCCTTAATACCGTTTGGCAAAAGCGTACTTGCTTCCCACTTTAAATCTTTTTTTGTGCGACTGGGGTCAAGAAGAATGGTAGAGGCATCATCTGGATTACGTGGACGTACTTCTACAGGCTGATCTAATTGAATAGACAGTGCACCTAAAGTAGCCTCAAATAACTCTTTAATCGCATAATCACTACCTGAAGCAATGTGATAGATTCCATTCGTATCGCTATTAATGGCTTTTATAACGCAGTTGACCAGATCATCAATATAAATAAAGTCGCGCCTTGTATCCATAACAAAACAAGACTTTTTTGTGGTTAGCCGTTGATAAAATGTCGGTAAGGGTCCGCTAATATTACGTGGACCATAAGCATTCGCTAAACGAAATGAAATGGTATTTAAACCAGATAATTGAATAAATTGCTCTGCACTCGTTTTAGTAATAGCATAACTACTATTTCCTGGATTTAATGGGTGATCCAGCATAATAGGTTGTTGGTTTGGCTTTAAACCATAGCACAAGGCAGTTTGAAAATAGATAATTCGCGGACAGTGATTTTTTTGAGCTGCTTTAATAATATTTACTGTTCCTAAAACGTTAGTCTTCGTATCTTCTTGCCAATCCTCTGGATTTTTATAAGAAGCTGCTGCATGAATAATAAGTTCTGGTTTAAACTCTGCTATGAGTGATTGTACTAAAGGCGTTTCAGCAATCGACCCTTCAATCACTTGTAGACGATAATGTTTTTTAAGATTATCGCGCCGTCCCGTTGCATAATTGTCTATCACAAGTATTTCGTCGCCGCGCGCTAATAAATGGTCAACCAAATGCGAGCCAATAAACCCCGCACCCCCTGTAATAAAAACTTTCATTTTTAATCCTTAATTAATAGTTAATTACTTATACATGTAATGCCACTAAACTCTTTTATTGCATCCGCTACTAAGCAAGCCTCTTTTTTATATAAATAAGCGTGCATAGGCAAGCTCAATACCTGCTTAACCGCATGTTCGGTATTTTTCATACTGCCAACTATTCGACAGTGCTTCTGAAAAGCTGGCTGCCGGTACAAAGGTTGCGTGTAATGTACCGCTGTAGGGATTCCCTGTATTTGCAAATATTTTTTTAACTCCTCACGTTGTGTAGTTTCAATCGTATATTGTGCATAAACCGAGGTATTATTAGGATGAATAGTGGGTACTTTTATTTCCTTACCTAATAATGTTTCATAACAATTAGCTATTTTATTTCGCCAAGCAATTTCTTCGGGGAAGATAGCTAATTTTTCTAATAAAACAGCTGCTTGTAATGTATCTAGACGACTATTAACACCCAGCAACGTATGTTGATAACGACCTGTTTGACCATGGACACGAATTTGTTTTAACTTAGCTGCAATTTCATCATCATTGGTAAAACAAGCCCCGCCGTCACCATAACACCCTAAGGGCTTTGATGGAAAAAAACTGGTACAGGCTAAAGTAGATAAACCACAAGAACGACGCCCTAGATACGTGGCGCCAAAACTCTGCGCAGCATCTTCAATAACTGAAATATTTTTCATAGAAGCTATATCGTTTATTTTATTAAAGTCAGCACATTGACCAAATAAACTAACGGGCAAAATAACCTTTGTTTTTTTAGTTATTGCCGCGAAAATTTTAGAAGGATCAATAAGATAGGTATCAGGCTCAATATCAACGAATACGGGTACTGCACCTAACAAACAAATCGCCTCTGTCGTTGCGGCAAAACTAAATGGCGTTGTGATTACTTCATCTCCCTGTCTCACACCCAACCCCATCAAAGCGACGGTAAGCGCATCTGTGCCGTTTCCAACGGTAATACAATGTTTAACGCCTACAAATAATGCCAGTTGTTTTTCCAACTCTATTACTTCAGGGCCTAAAATAAATCGTCCTTCATTAATTACTTTTTGCAGGCGCTGATCTATTTTCCCTTTAATTTTCAGATATTGTTTGCTTAAATCCAGAAACAACATGATACGTAGCCTCAGTTAGATATACGTTCTTCTGATAAACAAAACAACTTTCTCTCAATTAGCTTATAATGCTGGCCCGTATGCGAACACACTATTTCAAGCCGCCCAGCTAAAGGCAAAGCAAGACGTTCTCCATATTGGCTCATCCATCCTATTTGACGCGCAGGCACACCCACGACTAAGGCATAATCCAATACGGTACGATTAACAACACTGCCTGCGCCAATAAAAGCATAAGAACCAATTTCAACGCCACAAATAATAGTACAATTCGCCCCTAAAGTAGCTCCATTTTTGACTAAAGTTTTTTTATATTCATGCTTACGGTTGACCGTTGCACGTGGATTATAAACATTAGTAAAAACCATACTTGGACCACAAAACACATTATCTTCTAAAATAACTCCGGCATAAACAGAGACATTATTTTGAATTTTTACTTTATTACCGATAATCACGTTATTTCCTATAAACACATTTTGGCCTAATGAACAATTCTCTCCAATCCTGGCGTTAGCCGATACATGCGCCCAATGCCAAACTGAAGAATTCCGGCCGATTTGTGCACCCTCATCGATAATGGCTGTTTCATGTTTAAAATAATCCATAAATATACTCTTCGCGATTAAAATTGTGGTTTTTACAATTTTAATCGCTTCCTTGCGCGATGGGGATTCTCAAGGGGAAAATCGCGTTTCCTCCCCTTGAGCGACGGTGCAGAAGCTTAGCTTTAGCCCGTCGTGTAATCGGCATTAGCCCCGTCATGACGAGCGAATGCGATAAGCGTGGCCATATCCACAGGAAAAACCTCGCCTTTTCAATGGGTTGCCGCGCGCCTACGGCGCTCGCAAGGCATTGTTGCGTAGAAAAATAGTTGTAAACCCTTTACTTTACTCGTCATTGCGAACGCCGTAGGCGTGTGGCAATCCAGGAAATATCGTAAAATGGATGGCCACGCTCATTCCATTCGCTCGCCATGACGGTGATATTTTATATTAATTTCAATTCGCAAAACGGCTGTATCAATTAGCATAATTTATCGTAGTTTAGTTAAAAAATGCTACGCTTACCGTACTTCGGATTTGCAGCTAGTTTCTACGCAACAATGCCCGCTCGCAATGACGAAAAATACTGCTACAGCACTCACAATAAAAATATTTTCTATATATTGCTGATCATTCGGACCTAGCTTATCGTGATATTTTTCACACTTTTTCTGGCTATTGTTAAAACACTTTCTACTTGTGTAGTACCTAAGCGATTAACGAAGCTTCTTTTTCTAATGGTAAGTTCACAGTAATTTCTCGTTCTGCAGCACGTTGGGCCGCTACTAAAATTTCCAATGTTTTTAAACCTTCTTCAGCATCCGGTAAAAGCATAGTAGTTCCTTTCTCTAACTCCTCAATTACTTTAGCATAATAATAATAATGGCTTTTTGTTAAAAACTGCGCAGCGTCTTTATTTATTTGTAAAATTTTGGCTTCATCCGTAACTTGATCTGCAAATTCCCAATGTACAATCTTATTATTGGCTGCGCCCATTAACTTAACGATACCCTTTTCACCTAAAACTGTAATAGAAGCCTCAAAATTTTTTCGATAGGCCAATATACTTAAATTTAAGGAACCTAAGGCCCCTCGCTGCCAACGTAAATTTAATACATAACTATCTTCCGTTTCTATTTGCCGTGCTTGGGTTGCAGACATCGCCTGTATCGACTGTATAGGTCCAAATAACCAATGAAGTAAATCAATAACATGGCTAGCCTGATTCATTAGTGCACCGCCATCCAATTGGCGAGTGCCACGCCAGAGAGCGGCATCGTAATAAGTTTGCGGACGTGTCCAAAAAACGTTGATATTGATTTGAAAAATTTTACCGAAACGTTGGCGATCAATCGCTTGTTTTAGAAACTGTAAAGCAGGATTAACACGATGCTGATGCACTATACGTAACTGCACTTTAGCTTTATACGCTGATTCTTGCATCGCTAAACCATCACTCCAAGAAAGCGCCATTGGTTTTTCTACAATCACATGTCTGGAGTATTCTGTACAGATAATTACCTGTCGTGCATGTAATCCGCTTGGTGTACAAAGCACGACAAATTTTGCGTCTGTTTTTTCTAGCATTTCTTCTAAATTATCGTAGCCAGCTACTTCTAATTCGCTTTCATTTTTTTCGAGAACGTCTCTCTGCGAATCCACGACTGCAACTAACTGAAAATAATTTGCTAAACCTAGAATAGCGTCAATATGCTTTTTTGCTACAGCACCCAATCCTACAACAGAAATTTTAATGCGTTTATCTTCTTTCATAAAAATTTACTTATTAGAGAGGACTTTAATTAGGCCTTAATAATACTATCTGCATTAATTTCGTGAAACTTACCACGCGTATCTATAATCAACTGTGCATTCTCTCGAATCATCTCATAATCAAATACGGTATGGCAGGTGGCTAATAGCAATGCATCATATTGCTTAATAGTTTCAGCTGATAATTCCAGGCTTTGCATATCATAACTTTTATTATGATAATTATGAAACTTGGGCACAAAAGGATCGGAGTAATCAACCTTTGCTCCAGATTTCAACAGTAAATCAATTAAATTAATTGAAGGTGAATGTCGAATATCATCGATATCCACTTTATAAGCGAGTCCTAGTAACAAAATTTTACTATTTTGAATAGGCTTACCTCTCTGATTTAAAGCAGCTATTAAACGGCGTATAACCCATGCCGGCATACTACTATTGATCTGCCCTGCAAGCTCTATAAAACGCGTATGTACACCAAATTCTCTTGCTTTCCAGGTCAAATAAAAAGGATCAACAGGAATACAATGGCCACCAATACCAGGCCCTGGATAATAAGGAACAAAACCGAATGGTTTTGTAGCCGCCGCATGAATGACTTCAAAAATATCGATATCCATTTCATACGCCAGATGTTTCAGTTCATTCATTAAGCCGATATTCACTGCTCGATGAATATTCTCAAGCAACTTTGTAATTTCAGCCGTACGTGTTGAACTGACTCTAACTACCTGTGAAACAATTTGCTCATAAAGTGCTTCACCCACATCTAAACAATGGATAGTTATTCCCCCACAGACTTTAGGAATAATCGCAGTATGAAAATCTTGATTCGCTGGATCTTCTCGTTCTGGCGAAAAAACAAGGAAAAAATCTTCGCCAAGCTTAAAACCACATTTTTCAATGCGTGGTTTTAGTTCTTCTTCAGTTGTCCCCGGATAAGTCGTACTTTCCAAAGAAAGAATTTGTCCTTTATGTAAAAAAGGAAGCAACTTATCTACACTAGTTAATACACAGCTTAAATCAGGCTCACGATATTTATTCAGCGGGGTTGGCAAACACAAAATCAATGCATCAGTTTTGTTAGCCTCTTCATAATTTGACGTTGCTTTAAAACCACTTTCATGCGCGACTATTAATTTACTTTTAGAAATATGCCGAATATAGCTTTCGCCTCGATTAAGCAAGGCAACACGATCAGGATCAGTATCAAATCCAATAACTAAATAGCCAACTTCAGAAAAGCGAAGCGCTAAAGGCAAACCTACATAACCCATCCCAATAATGCCAAGCACGGCTTTACGTGACTTTAATTTTTTAATCAATTCCTTTTTAAACATGTGTGCTACTTCTTGTAGACAATATTAAGCGGGTATCTTCAATTGCACGATGATGGACCAAAAAGCGCAGTTTTTCTGCGTTGCGTTACTCGCATACACTAAAGTATGCCCGTTACGCTACTCAAAAAAACAATGCTTTTTTTCTCATCCTAGCACAATTGAAGACACACTCTAAACAAATGAGACAATAATATGCTAAATAGATATCATGTTCAGGAAAAGTTGTAAAGATATTTCACAATTTTAGCGGAAGCACCCGCATTGCCATAAAGTTCGATAGGTTTACCAAATTTATCAATAAACTGATCTACCTTTTTTGGAAGAGAAGCAAACTCTTTACTAGGACACAAAGTATTCCAACCAGCCGCTATTAACTCAGGCCATTCGGTCTCGTCACGAATTATAATGCAGGGAATTTGGTAGAAATGCGCCTCTTTTTGCACGCCGCCTGAATCAGTAATAATTAAGCGTGCGTATCTTTCCAACGTAGTCATGGCAAGATAACCTACAGGGTCAATTATTTTAAATGAGGAAGACATCGTGCCCAATAGGCTATTTTTTTCAATAGCTACTCGTGTACGAGGATGCATAGGAAATATCAGCGTATATTTTTCCGTCAATTTTAGCAATCCCTGCAATAAGTTTTTTAGCTTTATTGGATTGTCCGTGTTTTCTGATCGATGTATGGTTACGAGCAGATAGGATTTTTTTTTAATATTTATCTTATCAAGAATAGTATTTTGTTCAGCAAGTTGTTTAGCATAAATGGCAGCATCGTACATAACATCACCAACCAAAAATAACTTTTCTTTACTAATCCCTTCTTTTAATGCCTGTTCAATCGCAATTTTGGTAGGGCAAAATAATAACGTAGATAAATGATCAGTTATTTTACGGTTTATTTCTTCTGGCATTTGAATATTAAACGAACGCAATCCAGATTCAATATGTGCAATAGGAATATTCAACTTTGCAGCAGCTAATGCCCCTGCCAGGGTAGAATTTGTATCTCCGTAAACCAATACGTAAGCGGGTCGCTCCTTTATAAGGATTTTTTCAATTTTTTCCAACATAAATGCCGTTTGCTCTCCATGCTGTTTGGAACCCACCTGTAAAAAATAACTAGGCTTTGGAATAGCTAAATCTTGAAAAAAAATTTCAGACATATTGTAGTCATAATGTTGGCCCGTATGTACTAATAACTCCTGGTATACTTGATTTTTTTTTAATTCTCGACTGATCATAGCCGCTTTAATAAACTGCGGACGTGCCCCTACCACAGATATAATTTTTTTCACATTTATTACTCCTTGCTATCGCGCGTTAATTATGCTCGGAATGACGATGGATATCCTTTACTATAAGCCTTAGACAATACTCGAATTAATTTGACTTTAAAATAGAAGTATTAAAAAAAAGCTTATAAAAATATAAAAAAGCACATTTATGTTCCATATAGTAACCGCGAATGAAATTACGGATTTTGCAATTTCATTCACATCCTTGCGCGATGGGGATTTTTAAGGGGAGAATCGCGATTTCTCCTCTTGAATGACGGGATAAAAACACCGCTTTCACCCGTCATGTGATCGAGCATACTGCCCGTCAGCTTACTTAAAAAAAATCACGTTTTCTGATCCGGGCAGTATATACACATCGTAACTTAGAAATGCAGCTTTGCATTTCTAAATGTTTCATTGTTTTCTTAAATTTATACCTGCTTTTAAACCTCGCCAAACGTATAAACAGGTTAAAAGCGAATGAGGCAAAAAAGGTATTTTTATTATTGCAACTAAATTTCTTAATACAATATATAATCGAGACGGAAAAGGCATCCATTTTTCTCGAAAAATAAAAAAACTATTTCGAATAAAGTAATAATAACGAATTGGTTTATGATATTGTAAATACCATTTACCAAAATTTCTAATTTCTCCTATAGCATGCTCCATTTGAATATCGTGTACTTTGACGAGAACATATTTTCTACTTACCGCCCGAAAACACCATTCAGTGTCAACATGATCAATAAAATATTCTTTTTTAGGATAGCCGATGTCTATCAACACAGAAACTAAAACCAACATTCCTGAACTAATAAGCATTTTTACTGACTTGCTTAAATTATTTTTTTTCTTTTTTATAGTACGACGGTAATCATTCCAAGCCGGGCCTATAGCCGCTAAACGTGGATATACTTTTTTAAAGTATGCAAATTTATAAAGCATATTTCTGACAAAATCATTAGGCAACTGACTATCCTGATCAAGAAATAAAATAAACGTAAAGTTTTTTTTTACTGCCAATTCCGCTGCATAATAATGTGCCCCACCAACCCCTACATTTTTTTTGCTTTTTACATAAATAACTTTATTATAAAATTCTACATTTACTGAATAATTATCTGGACTATTGTCAAAAAGCAAAATTTTTATATCCACGTATTGGTAACAAATATGGATTAAATCTAGAATTTGTTTTTCAGTAGGATAATACAATACGATAACGACAAGAAGCTTAGTTTTTTTCATTAAACCCAAGTGCTAAAAAAATTGAAGCATATCCTCTCATACTAGCAATAAATCAACAAATTATATTCTATTAAAAATAATAAATAAATTTATTGTAGAAATAAGATAAATAAATAGCTTGTCGGATATGTGCTATAAGACAAAATTAATATTTAATTAAGGAAGATTAAGCTAACAAAAATGAAAGGTATCATTTTATCAGGCGGACTAGGGATACGGCCACATTCTATTCCAAGCCAAATTAGTTATGGTAATAAAGGCACTATCTTTGATATAGCTGTCGATATCCGAAAAAACTCTCCCACATATAAGCAATGGTTTGCAATCATTTTAAGCTAAGAAAATCACTACCAGATTTTCCTACCAAAAGGCTTTACTGACTAAGCTATTTTTTTCTAATACCATTTCCAAGCATAATAGAAAGCCGATTTGATAGCATTCCATGCCATGCGTTTATTATGATACGCGGCCCTTTTCCAGATATGTTTTATCTTTACAGAGGGTACATAGGCTATTTGTGATATTTTCGCTATACGTCGCCCTATATCCGAATCCTCATAATACATAAAAAAATTTTCGTCAAAACCTTGAATGGCTTTTAATATAGATAAACGGCAAAGCATAAAACAGCCCGTAGGGTTCGTTAAATTAAAGATAGGATTATTATAGTTTCTATCTCGCATTTCAAATCTTACAAGCTGGTCTTTAAATAAACTTTTTAACCAAATTGGTGCAAAACGCCGTAAAAAACTTACCCAAAGACTAGGATTCTGCCGACAAAGATGAATACGATTTCCTGCTATATCATATACATCAGGGACTAGCATACCGATGGCAGGATTCCTGTCCATAAAAGCTAATGCGTTTTTTAAAGCATTCGGCAGAATATAAATGTCCCCATTAATAATTAAATGGTAGTCTGCACTACTATAAAAAATAGCTTGATTATGCCCATAACCATAACCGCCATTTTTAGGCGATACAATATAACGAATCGGCAGATGAGGAAAATAGCGCAGACAATTCGTACTGATATCAGAATTTTTTTTTAACTCAAGTACACCATTATCAACAATAGTAACTGTATATCTAAATTTCCTGGGAATTGAACGGACGAGAAGTTCTAAACAATCTTTTATATCAGAGAAATTTTCACTATAGACCACCATACTAACCGATAATTTAAAGATACTCACTGACATTACTCTTTTTTACTACCATTTAGTTTTCTAAAACTTGTTCGTACAAAGCACGCACTTGCTGAATCATTCTCTGATTGGTAAATTTTTCCTTAACATACTGATAAGCAGCCTGCCCAAAGGTGCGACATAAATGTGGCTCTCGATAAAATTGCTCTATTGCCTTTGCTAGCAACTTAGCCGAGCAAGGAGGCACTACAAAACCTGTTACACCCGATTGATTGATATCACTACCCGCTCTTGCTAAATCGCAAGAAACAACTGGCTTTGCACACGCCATTGCCTCTAACTGCACCATACCAAACGCTTCATTTTTCTCAATTGAAGGCAAACAAAATATATCACAAGCATGATAATAAACAGGTAGTTCCCCCCTCTCGATCTCACCTAAAAAATAAACTTGCTTCTCCAACTTTAATTTTTTAACCTGCCTTTTCAACACTGGCGTTAATGGTCCGTCTCCACCTAATAACAAAATAAGATTAGCTGGAAGATAAATCATCGCCTCAACCAAATAATAAAAGCCTTTATAAGCGACATGCCGCCCTAAAGCAAATACGATAAAGCAATTCATAAATTGCTGACGTATACACCTGATTTTTTCTGTATAGGTATTCGCTAAAAAATAATCAAAGGCTACTCCATACGGTACAGTTTTTATAATGTTACGTCGCCTGGCTACAGTAAGCTGCAATGATTTTTCCGCCAAATAAGCGGTCGATACTATTATTGCACTTGTTTGTTCTAATAAACGATTAACAAATGGTTGATAAATTTTTAATAAACGTTTTTGTTGAATAACGTCGCTATGCCAACTAATAACTCGTTTTACCGAGGGCGGTAAAATTTGTGAAGCAAAATGCGCCGTAGGATTAGGAAAATGCAGATGGACTATAGAAAATGGATGCCGTTGGTGAAGCTTTTTTATATGATAAGGTAGTGTCGGACAAAGCGGTGTCCGTGCCCACAAGCCCATTAATGGTACACTAACCTCTAGATAATTTGCTTTCTCTCTTATTACTGTTTTAACACTATTATTAGCAGCTACTTTCGACAATTGAAAAAAAGGACTTAAGCCATCTAATAAATTATCAACAACGGTTTCTATACCACCTACTTGCCAATGAGAAAATTTACCGAGATGTAAAATGCGCTTCATAATCCCTGAATATCCAACTGAAGATACCTCTATACTATTGATATAGAAAAAACTCTGTGTTTCAATAACTGATCATAAATAAATGAAAATAACATCCGCAACGGAATAGGTATTAAGCTCAGTATATTCTTTGCTGCCTAAGAAAGCCTATTCAAACATGGATTAAACAGCAGATTTTCGCAAGAAAAGAAGCTAATAAATTTAAGGATGAAATAAAATGCTGATTCCTGTCATATTATCTGGTGGAAATGGTTCTCGGCTATGGCCTATTTCGCACGAAACATGCCCTAAACCCTTTATCCGATTCAATGACTCACTTTCACTATTACAAACAACCTATCAGCGTGCCCTAAACATTCCAGATATAACGCAAATCGTTACTGTAACAAATTCGAAATACTATTATCAGAGCAAAATAGAGCTTAATAAGCTTCCAGCACTTCCAAAAGAAAAACAATTCAGTTTTTTACTTGAGCCAGTTTCTCGCAATACAGCACCTGCTATTGTATTAAGTGCTTTATTTGTTCAAGAACTAATTAATACAGATGCCATTCTACTCATATTGCCCGTTGATCATACAATTAGCAACCAAATCAAATTCAATCATTCTATAAAAAAAGCGCTAATCCTTGCTAAACAAGATCTAATAGTTACGTTTGGTATTATTCCGAATAAAGCCGAAATAGGCTATGGTTATATCGAGTATTCTGATTATGACAACATCAACCATTCTTATCAAGTAAAAAAATTTCATGAGAAACCTTCCCTAAAAAAAGCTGAAGCCTTTATAGAACAGGGTAATTATTTATGGAATTCAGGAATTTTTTGCTTTTCAGCGAGGACATTAATTAAAAATATAGAAAAGTACAATCCTAAACTTTATATTAAAACTCTAGACTGCTGGAATAGAACTAAAAAAAATATTTTTTTTCAAGAAAAAGCCAGAAAAAAGCTAATTTTAGATAAAAAAAGCTTTTGGCTGATAGAAAAAATATCAGTTGATTATGCTCTAATGGAAAAATCCAAACATATAGTAGTAATTCCCACTAATTTTGGTTGGTCTGATATTGGCTCCTGGGATGTACTTAATAAGCTATTAAAACCTGATATTAAAGGTAATTGTATTGTTGGCAATGCAATTTTAAAAAAAAGCGAAGGCACAACAATCTATAATCAAAATAAGGCTAAAAATCGTATTATTGCCGCAATAGGCTTAAACCACTTAATTATCGTTGATACTCCCAACGCGTTACTTGTTTTAAATAAAGAGCATACACAAGACATTAAAGAACTAGTAAACGAATTAAAGTCCAACCATCATGAAGGGGAGGCATATCATCAAACTGTATATCGGCCTTGGGGATATTATACTGTTCTAGAACATAAAAAAAATTATAAATTAAAACAAATTGTCGTCAATCCTGGCTGTAGTTTGTCATTACAAATGCATAAACATCGCAGCGAGCATTGGGTAGTTATTCAAGGAATCGCTACCGTACGAAATAATAAAGCGTACTTTACCTTAAAAAAACAAGAATCGACTTTCATTCCTATAGGTCATAAGCACTGCCTTAGTAATTTAACGTTAAAAAAACTCGTTGTCATTGAATTACAACTTGGAGATTATCTCGGCGAAGATGATATTATACGTTTTAGCGATAATTATAAGGTTAGCCGTTATAAAGAAGAAGTAAGTACATGTTTATAAACATCTACCGTTTTTTTTTACACATTTTGCCAAGAAAATTTATCTGCCTGAATAAGCCCTCTATGCCTTAACAAATCACGCAAACTATTATCAGTTAACAACTGATTTAGTTTATAGCTTATCGCATCTACATCTTGCGGATCTATCAATAACACCGTACCCCAATAACCTCTGGCATACTTGATGTATTTGATGTTAGTGTGGGTATTCCGCTAGCAATTGCTTCTAATAAAGGAAGTCCAAAACATTCATAAAGTGATACATAGACAAATCCATAGGCGCCTGAATATAAA